>NZ_JBHYXD010000066.1:0-50785 GCF_042751995.1 Streptomyces sp. NPDC059371
CAGCGCGTTCTCACCATGCGAACACACAACCGCCTCCGGGGGACACGCCGAAATGCTCCGATCGTCCGCCCCACGCCCCGCCAGGCGCCCCCCGGGGGGCGTGTGGGGCGGAGCCGGGGCCGCGGGGGGGGGCGGGGCCCCGTGGCTGACCGAGCGCAGCCCGGAGCCGTACTCGATGTAGCGGTTCCCGTCGACGTCCCACACGTGGGCACCGCTGCCGTGACTGATGACCGGGGCCAGGTCGGCGGGGTACTGGTCGTCGCCCTTGGCGTAGGTGTGCGCGCCCCCGGGGATCATGGCGTGCAGCCGTTCGTTCGCGGTCCGCGAGCGGGGCAGGAGGAATTCTTGGGTGTCTTCGGTTGGCACGCCGGCCTCAACTTTCTTAGTGCTGCAGGACCTTGGCGAGGCTTGGCGCCTCCCGGTCCCTCTGGGACATCGATGTGACCGGCAGCGGCCAGGCGATGGCGAGCTCCGGGTCGTCGAAGGCGATCGTCACGTCCTCGGCGGGATCGTGCGGGCGGTCGATCCGGTAGGAGGTGTCGGCGGTCTCGGTCAGGGCCTGGAAACCGTGCGCGCACCCCGCCGGGATGTACAGGGTCTTCTGCGTCTCGCCGGACAGCTCGAAGGAGGCCATGTTGCGGTAGGTCGGGGACTCCGGGCGCAGATCCACGACGACGTCGAAGATCTTCCCGTACGAGCACCGCACCAGCTTGGCCTCGCCCGCGCCGGAGCGCAGGTGCAGGCCGCGCAGCACGCCCCGCACCGAGCGGGACACGCTGTCCTGGATGAAGACGTCCGGGTCCAGGCCCACCGAGCGGACCACGTCCGCGTCGAAGGTGCGGCAGAAGAAGCCGCGTTCGTCGGCGAACGGAGTCGGCTCGAACAGGTACGCGCCGGCGATCGCCGGTATTTCGGTGGCTTTCATCGGGTCTCCCGCTGGGCGTGGGCGTGGTCGGTCGCCGGGAACAGGGTCGCGGTCAACTCGTCGAACTGTTCGTCCAGTTGCCGGGCGGCGGCCTGGTTGCGTTCGGCGAGGATCCGCCGCAGTTCCGCCGACCGCTTCTCCAGCGCCCGGAACTGTTCGAGCAGTCGGTCGGCGTCGACCTCGCGCGCCGGGTGGCAGTACGCGCCGAGACCCATCCGCTCCATGAGCGCGTCGCTCTTCGCCGCGTAGCTGAGCGCGAGCGCCGGTGTGCCGGTCTTCAGCGCGCAGATCAGGTTGTGGTACCGGACCGCCACCACCGTGTCGGCGGCGGCCATCTCGTTCATCAGGTCGGCCAGCGAGGCCGGTTCGGCTGCGGTGACCAGCGGTGAGGCCACCGCGTCGAGGATCGCGGCGACCACCGACAGGTCGCAGGTGTCGCCGGTGAGCAGCCGGACCTGTCTGCCCTCCTCGGCCAGCGTGCGCACGAACCGGATCGTCCCGTCGAGGTAGCGCCGGTGGATCTCCTCGGCCCGGGCGCGGTCGTCGTTGCCGCCGTGGAAGTCCATGACACCGACGCAGACCGGGCCCGGCGCACCCGAGGGCTCGCTCGCCTGCGGCGCGGGCAGGGAGAACGCGAGGTCCGGATAGACCTTGTCGCGCGCGGTGTCCACGCCCATCGCCCGCATCGCGTCCCGGGACTGGTCGTCCCGGTAGGACCGGTACGCGGCCAGCCGCCCCGACCAGCGCACCAGGGCCCGCGTCGGCCGGTTGCGGATCTCGGCGGCCCCGACGCTGACGAGCGCGACCCGGGTGCGCAGCAGCCGGCCGCTCGCGCAGAGCAGGAACAGCGAGTACGGGAAGCCCCACGGCCGCAGCGGCAGCGTGGCCTCCAGGACACCCATGCCCGGGACGATCACGACGTCGTGCCGGCGCACCCAGGCGGCGGTGCGGAAGACGTCGACGAGTTTGCCCAGACCCTTGCCCACGATCGCGCCGGCCCGTGACGCGGTCCGGTACTCCCCGCGGTACCAGTGCAGCCGCGTCGCGGGGATCCCGAACCGGGCGGTGACGGCCTCGGGCCCGCCGCACAGCGCGTCCACGGCCGCCTCCGGGTGCCGCCGCCCCAGGTATCCGAGCACGGCCTCCAGCGACCCGTCGTTGCCGAGGTTGCCGGAGCCGAGCAGGCCGAACACCCCGACGCGCACCGGAGTTCCGTCCGCGGCCGTCATGCCTGCCTCCCCTCACGGCCGGCGACCAGGGCGTCGACGGAGACGGTGAGCCGGTCCGGGTCGACCGGGGCACGGTCCTCGACCCGCTCGCCGGCGCCCGGCCGGACCCGGCTGGTCATCCACGCGGCCAGGTGGCGGCGGCAGGCGCGCCGGTCGGCCGGGGACAGCGGCGCCCGCCGGATCGCCGAGGCGAAGCCCCAGACGTACTCGGCGAGCAGCCGGGGCGTCGGGTGCAGCAAGCCGGCCCGGCGCGGATCCAGGTTGACGCACCGGGAGCGCTTGGAGGGGTTCGCCCGCTCGGCGCGGGTGGGGTGGTCGCGCCGGAAGTACAGCAGCTCGGGCACCTGGTGGAAGGGCCCGTGCAGGGTGATCTCGGCGACGTACGTGCGGTCCGCGTGGTGATAGCTGTCCATCGGCTTCACCCGGCGCAGCATGTCGGTCCGCATGACCCCGTAGAAGTCGTCGCCGCCGGGCTCGAACAGCAGGCTGCGGAAGCGCTCCGGCGCGTCGGGCGAGTCGGTGGCGAGCGTGTACTCGTAGGGGACCTTCACCTTGCCGTCGCCGTCGATGACCGCCTGGCCGGTGTGGGCGAGGAGCATCTCGGGCCGCTCGTCCAGTGCCTCCACGCACAGTCGCAGCAGGTCCCGGCCGTACAGGTCGTCGTGCGAGGCCCACTTGAACAGCTCGCCGCGGGCCTCGGCGAGCACATGGTTGTGGTTCGGTGTCGCGCCGATGTTCCGGGGCAGCCGGATGTACCGGATGCGCGAGTCCTTCGCGGCGTACCGGCGGCAGATGTCCTCGGTGCCGTCGGCCGAGGCGTTGTCGGAGACGACCAGCTCGAAGTCCTCATAGGTCTGGCCGAGCAGGGCGTCGAGCGACTCGGCGAGGTACTCCTCGCCGTTGTACACGGGCAGGCCGATGCTCAGCCTGGGTTGCGCGGTCATGACGTCCTCACTTCGCGGATCGGTTCTTGAGCGTGCTCGCGCAGGGCGGAGCGCAGTTGCAGCCACCACACGGCCGAGCCGCTGACGGTCGCGGCGGCGACGCCCCAGGCCGAGCCGACCGCGCCGCCGGCGGCCGCGCCGCCGAGCCCGCCGCCGACGTAGCACACGGAGGCGAACAACTGGCAGCGCAGGCTGCGCCGGGCCGCGCCGAGCGCGCGCAGCCCGGCCGCCGCGCCGGTGCCGAGGCCCGCGCCGGCGACGCCGAGGGTGATCGGCACGATGAGCTGGGAGGCGGAGTGCCAGACGTCGCCGAGCACCATCTCGCCGAACCGGCCGGGCACCAGCAGCAGCGCCGAGCCCCAGAGCAGCGCGCCGACGGCCTGTCCTCCGCCGAGGAGCAGGCAGAACCTGCCCAGTTGGTGCGGGGCCTGGCGCAGCACCCGTGCCGCCTCCGGGACGGTGACCAGGGAGAGCCCCATGAGCACGGCCAGGAACGGGCCGAGCAGGAGCTCGGCGCCCCGCACCGCGCCGACGGCGCCGACCCCGACGATCACGCCGACCCCGTACGCCCGTAGCTGGCTCGCGCCGCTGAGGCTGACGTTCTCGACCAGGTACCGGTAGCCGAGATCGCGCTGTTCGCGCAGCCACCCGCGCGCCTCGGCCAGGCGGGGCCGGATGCCGGACTGGACGTACCCGTACCCCGCCGCCACCGTGGCGGACGCGCCCCAGGCGGACACGAAGGCGGCCACGGTGCCGACGTGGGCGGCCACCACCATGGCCGGGACGAGCGCGACACCCCACACGACGTCGTTGAAGAACGCCTTGCGCCCGGTGCCCGCGGCGAAGAACGAGTACCGCCAGGCGTCCTGGAGCAGCAGCCCCGGCAGCAGGACACCGAGGGCGGCGAACGCGGGCCCGACCCGGCCGCCGAGGCCGAGCCCGGCGACCAGACACACCACGCCGAGGATGCCGCCGACGCCGAGCGCGGTGCCCGTCGAGCGGCCCACCGCCCCGCGCCAGGCCGCGCCGGGCGGGCCGCTGAAGCGCACCGTGAGCGGATCGGTGGCCAGCCCGCGGGAGACGTTGAGCACCACGCCGTACGTCACCCAGGCGAGACTGAACACGCCGAACGCGGTCACCCCCAGCGAGCGGGCCACGTAGATGCCCACCGCGAAGTTGCTCACGCTGGAGGCCGCCTGGTCGGCCAGCCCCCAGGACAGCCGGCCGACGAGGGCCCGCTTGGCGGACCCGGCCGGCGCCGTCGTCGGCGGGTTCTCCCCCTCGGTGGTCATCGGCGTCACGTCTTGATCAGGTCGGCGTCGCGCAGGGCACCGGCCGCGGCGGCGACGGTGTCGAACGGCAGCCCGGCGCGCTCCGCGACGTCCAGCAGACTGTGCTCGCCGTCGGAGAGGCTGAGCACCCACAGCATGGCCATCTGGGCCTCCTTGGCGTCGCTGCGGCCGCCGAGCGAGTCGTACAGACCGCGCCGGCCGAGCTGCGGCTCGCCGTAGGGGCTGAGGTTGACGTACCGCCGGTTGCGGTCCAGGACGGCGAACGCCTCGCGGCAGACGGCGAGCGTGTCCGCCATCGCCTCCGGGGAGACGAAGTCCAGGTTGTCCCCCGAGGTGTGGTACTCGGGGTACCCGGCGTACGGGGTCCGGCTGAGCGAGCCCACCCCGAGATCGAACCCGGGCGAGCAGTACTGCCGCTCGTCATAGCCGTACGGGGTGAACTCCTTGACCTGGTGCGGGCGTTCGGAGGTGCGCAGCACATGCTCCAGCACCCGGTCGATCTCCGCGTCCCCGCGCCTGCTCTGCTTGTACGTCAGCCGGCCCGAGTCGCCCGCGCAGGCCACTACCAGCCCGTGCTTGACCCGGTCCACCCGCTCCACGTTGCGGGCCAGCCAGGTGATCGCCCCGACGGTGCCGGGCGCGAAGATGAACCGGTAGGTGTAGTACGGGTTCTGCTCCGCCAGCGCGCGCGCCAGGTACGTCGCCACGGCGATGCCGGCCAGGTTGTCGTTGGCCAGCGACGGGTGGCAGACGTGGCAGGAGACGATCACCTCGTCGGTCACCTGACCGGGGACCACATGCTCGGCGTAGGTGAGGTGACCGTCGGCGAGCGTGGAGTCGACGCACACCTCGTAGTCGCCCTCGGGCAGCGCGTCCAGGGTCTCCTGGGCCAGGCAGAACCCCCACTCCGGCTTGTAGTAGCTGGTGCGGTACGGCACCAGGTCCGGCTGGTCCGGCAGGGTGTGCAGATGCCCGCGCAGCTCGGACAGCGGCATGGTCGCCGACACCGGCACGCTGTAGCCGAGCACGTGCAGGCTGGACGCGGCGAAGTCGACGACCCGCCTGCCGGTGCCGTCGGCTATGTAGGCGTCCCGGATGTTCCACTCCTGCGGCACCGTCCAGTCGAGCACCTGGGTCCCGGTCGGCACCTCGTGCACCTGGAGCGGGATGTGCTCGCCGACGATGTCCAGGGTGGCGCGCACACCGTCGCCGGTGATGCTCCGGCACAGCGGGTACAACCGCTCCACCAGCGCGTACATCTCCTCCCCGGCCGTGCTCATCGGCGCCACCGCAGGGTCTCGTCGACGGTGCCGGCGTCCGACGCCGCCCGCAGCACGGCGAGCCGGGTGAAGCGCTGCTCGAAGGCCTCCCGGGTCAGCCCGTGCTTGCGGTAGGCGTCGGCGAGTTCGAGCGCGCCCTGCTTGACCGTCCACTCGCAGTCGAAGCCGGGCAGCGCGGCGCGGAACCGGGAGAAGTCCACCCGGTACGACCGCGGATCGGCGCCGTTCTCCCCGGTGATCACCACCTTGGCGCCGGACACCGCCTCGGCGACCTGCTCGGCGATCTCGGCGACGGTGACGTTGTTGACCTCGCTGCCGATGTTGAACGCCAGGTCGTGCACGGCCTCCCGCGGCGCGACCAGCGCGGCCGCGAAGGCCCGCGCGATGTCGGCGGCGTGCACCAGCGGGCGCCAGGGCGTGCCGTCGGAGAGCACGAGGACCTCGCCCGACAGCAGGGCGTGCCCCACCAGGTTGTTCAGCACGATGTCGGCGCGCAGCCGGGGCGAGAAGCCGAAGGCGGTGGCGTTGCGCATGTACACCGGGCTGAAGTCGCCGTCGGCGAGCTCGTGCAGGTCGTCCTCGACCCGCACCTTGGACTCCGCGTACGGCGTCACCGGCCGCAGCGGGGCGTCCTCGGCCACCAGACCGTCGCCGCCGGCGGCGCCGTAGACCGAGCAGGTCGACGCGTACAGGAAGCGCCGCACGCCCGCCTCGCGGGCGAGCCTGGCCAGCTTCACGGACGCGTGGTGATTGATGTCGTAGGTGAGGTCCGGCGCCAGCGCGCCCAGCGGGTCGTTGGACAGCGCGGCCAGGTGGATCACGGCGTCCACCCCGGCCACGTGTTCGGCCGTGACGTCGCGCAGGTCCACCTGCCGCGTCGGCGGGTCGGCGGGCGCCGGGCCGAGGACGCAGTCGGCGAACAGGCCGGCGTCAAGACCGACGACCTCGTGTCCGGCGGCCGTGAGGACCGGGGCCATGACGGTGCCCAGGTAGCCCTGGTGCCCGGTCAGCAGTACGCGCAAGGTTCATTCCCCCAGGTCGAGAGTGAGTTTGGTGACGGCGAACGCCTCGGCGTAGCGCGCGTTGCTTTCGATGCCGCGGATCCGGGCCAGCCCGAGGAAGGCCTCCCGGTCGTACCAGGGCCGGTGCTGCTGCGAGGGGTAGTGCTCCTGCAGCAGCCGCACCTTCTCCTCGGCGGTCTCCGGTGCCAGCGGCTGGTACGCCGACGGACGGCCGAGATCGCCGTCCCACTTGACGATCTCGTAGCCGAGCACGAGGTGGTCGCGGAACGCGGTGGTCATGAGCTTCGCCAGACCGCGGTGGTCCTGGTGCGCGTCGTCGGTGCGCGGGGCGAGGACGAGATCCGGCTCCGTGGTCGCGCGCAGCTCCTCGACCGCGCCCTTGGCCTCGTCCCAGTGCGCGGGCAGCCGGCCGTCCGGCAGCTTGTGCACGGTCAGCCCGAGTTCGGCGCCCGGGCAGAAGGCGGCGAGCGCGGCCCGCTCCTCCTGTTCCCGCTCTCCGCCGCCGCCGCTGAGCACCAGCGCGTCGACCCGGAGGCCCGGATGCGCGCGGCACAGCGTCAGCAGCGTGCCGCCGGCGCCGATGGCGATGTCGTCGCAGTGCGCGCCCACCGCGACGACGCTGTTCAGGCGCCCGGCCCCCAGCCGGATCACGCGATGCCCGCCGTGGAGCCGACCCGGCTCGCGGGCACCCGTGCCACGGTGCCGCCCCGCTCCCACACGGCCCACGGGCGGTCGCCCCGGGTGTAGGCGTCGTCGAGCGCGGCCCGCTCCTTCACGGTGTCGGTCGGCTTCCAGAAGCCGCGGTGCTGGTGCGCCACCAGCCGTCCCTGCTTGGCCAGTTGGCCACAGCCGTCGGCCACCAGGTCCCCGTTCTCCGGGATGTGGTCGAAGACCTCCTGGCGGAGCACGAAGTAGCCGCCGTTCTCCCACAGCGGCATGTCGCTGACCGCGGTGATGCCGCCCACCAGGCCGTCCTCGCCCAGCTCGACGCAGTGGAACGAGGACTGCGGCGGCACCACCATCATCGACGCGCCGGCGTCGCGCCGGGAAAAGCTGTCGATCATCTCCGGCAGCGGGGCGTCGGTGAGCACGTCGGCGTAGTTGGCGAGGAACATCTCGTCGCCGTCCAGGTGGTGCCGCACCCGGCGCAGCCGCTCCCCGATGGGCGACTCGATGCCGGTCTGCGCGAACGTGATCGTCCAGTCGGCTATGTCGGTGGACAGCAGCTCGGTCTGCCCGCCCCGCAGCACGAAGTCGTTGGACGTCGTCTCCTCGTAGTTGAGGAAGAAGTTCTTGATGTGGTGGGCCCCGTAGCCGAGGCACAGGATGAACTCCTTGTGCCCGAAGTGCGCGTAGTAGCGCATGACGTGCCAGATCAGCGGGCGCGGGCCGACCATCGCCATCGGCTTCGGCACGTCGTCGGAGGTTCCGTTGCGCATCCGCATCCCGTAACCGCCGCAGAACAGGACGACCTTCATGCCTTGACCTCGACAATGCTCAGTT
Organism: Streptomyces sp. NPDC059371; assembly: GCF_042751995.1. Lineage (NCBI taxonomy): Bacteria > Bacillati > Actinomycetota > Actinomycetes > Kitasatosporales > Streptomycetaceae > Streptomyces > Streptomyces sp. NPDC059371. The sequence goes on from NZ_JBHYXD010000066.1 coordinate 8,196, forward strand.
CCGGAATGGGAAACACGAGTCGGCCGCCCCAGTCGTGCACGAAGGACAACTGCTCGGTCAGCTCGGTCCGCAGGTTCCACGGAAGGACCAGGACGTAGTCCGGCTTGTCGGCGGCGATCTGCTCGGGTGCCAGGATCGGGATGCGGGTGCCCGGGGTGAACCGGCCGTGCTTGTACGGGTTGCGGTCGACCGTGTACGCGAGCAGGTCGGGCCGGATGCCGCAGTGGTTGAGCAGGGTGTTGCCCTTGCCAGGGGCGCCGTAGCCGACGACCGTCTCGCCGCGCTCGGCCGCCTCGATGAGGAACCGCAGCAGATCCCGGCGGACCTTGGCCACCCGCGCGGAGAACTCGGTGTACCCGGACAGCTCCTGGAGTCCGGCGGCCTTCTCCCGGTCGAGCACCTCGGCCACGCGGGCGGAGGGTTCGCCGGCCACCTCGGCGGGCCGCGCCCACAGCCGGATGGAACCGCCGTGCGTGGGCAGCAACTCGACGTCCACGAGCGCGAGTCCACCGCTGGCCAGCGCCCGGATCGCGGAGGCGACCGTGTAGTACTGGAAGTGCTCGTGGTAGATCGTGTCGTACTGGTTCTCCTCGATCAGGGTCAGCAGGTGCTGCACCTCGATGGAGACCCAGCCGTCGTCGGCGACCAGGGCGCGCAGCCCCTGGGTGAACCCGACCACGTCGGGGATGTGCGCGTACACGTTGTTGGCCACGACCAGGTCGGCCGGCCCGTGCTCGGCGCGCACGGCGGCGCCGGTGTCCGGGTCGAGGAACGCCGTGAGCGTGGGCACACCCGCCTCGCGGGCCGCGGCGCCGACGTTCACCGAGGGCTCGACGCCGAGGCAGCGGATCCCCCGCTCCACCACGTGCTTGAGCAGGTATCCGTCGTTGCTCGCGACCTCGGCCACGAAGGCGTCCGGGCCGAGGCCCACCCGCTGTACGGCGTCGTCGACGAACGTGCGCGCGTGCTCCACCCAGGACGTCGAGTAGGAGGAGAAGTACGCGTACTCCGTGAACGTCTCCTCCGGTTTGATCAGCGGAGGGATCTGCGCGAGCCAGCAGTCGGTGCAGACCCGCAGGTGCAGCGGGTACGCGGGCTCCGGCTGGTCCAGTTGGTCAGCGGCGAGAAAGCTCTCGCACGGCGGTGTCGCCCCCAGGTCGACGACGCTCGCCGTCGCGTGCGAGCCGCAGAGTCGGCATCGTGTCATGTACTTTCCCCATCCCCCTTGAACGCGCGGGTGTCCCCGCCGCGAGCATGTGCCGACCGGCCCGCGATCGCGGTCCGGTACTCCTCCAGCAGGCGCTCCAGCCCGACGGCCGGGCTGAAGCCCTGTTCGTAACGGCGCCGGGCCGCCTTCCCCATCTCCCGGTTGTCGTCCGGCCCGGCCGTGATCCGGCGCAGACAGGACGCGAGCGAGGCGGTCTCACCCGGCTCGTGCAGCAGCCCCGTCACCCCGTCCTCGACGAGTTCGACGAAGGCACCGTGACCGGCGGCGACCGTCGGGACCCCCGCCGCCATCGCCTCCACGACCACGAGGCCGAACGCCTCCAGCCAGGTGGAGGGAGCCACCACGGCGACCGACCGCGCGATCGCCCGCCGGCACTGCTCCTGGTCGTACAGGCCGACGTAGCGGACGTCGTCCCGGCCCGCGGCCCAGGCGGTCACCTCGGGCTCCAGCGGCCCCGTGCCGGCGATCACGAGCGGTACGCCCACACCGCCCCCGGCGGCGATCTCGTCCCAGGCGGCCATGAGCAGCCGTACGCCCTTGGCCTCCGCGAGCCGGCCCAGATAGAGCACGTGCTCGCCCGCGCCCTCCCGGCGGGCGCCCGGCTCGGGCACGAAGTTGTGCTTCACCGCCAGCCGCCCGGCCGGCATGCCGGCCTTCACCAGGACGTCGCGCTGCGCCGCGGAGATGCAGAAGAACCGCTCCACCCCGGTCCACCACCGCCGCCGGTTGACCGACATGCTGACCGCGAGCGGCACCGTCGCCAGCCGGGAGCCGCGGTAGCAGCCGTGCCGGACGGCGGGCAGCGGTGTGGACCCGACGCACTCGGTGCACGGCCGGCCGTCCCGCTGGAGCGTGCCGGGCGGGCAGATCTGGGTGTAGTTGTGCAGCGTGGCCACCGCGGGCACGCCGGCGTCGGCGCAGGCGGCCAGCACGGCGGGCGACAGGAGCGGGAAGACGTTGTGGACGTGCACCACGTCCGGCCGGTCGGCGCGCAGCCTGCCGGCGAGTTCCGAGCGGACCGCCGGGTTCCACGGCACCAGCAGCGGTATCGCCACCTTGCCCGGCAGGGACCGGGCGGCGATGTCGTCGCTGCGCCGCTCGAACGTCTCGACCCGGTGGCCGGCCTCCCGCAGCAGCGCCACCTCCTGGTCGACGACCTTGTTCTCCCCGCTCGGCTGCGCCGAGGCGTAGCGGTTGTGCACCACGAGGACGTGCATGCTCAGATCACCTCCGATCGCTGGGCCCATCGAGGGACGTGTCGCCGGGGAAGCCGGGGCCCCGGCAGAGGAGTTGCAGGGTTGGGCGTCGCCAGCAGCGAGGCGGCCACGGCCAGGTGCAGCAGATACGGCGAGGCGTCGCCGAGTCCGGCCTCGGTGTACGAGGCGATCGCGCAGTAGCTGATCAGGAAGATCGCGCAGGCCCTCGACAGCGACGGCGGCCGCAGCAGCGCGACACCGCCCAGCACGATGATGATCGCGGCCACCAGCCCGACGCCGATCACTCCCTGCTCGTTGTAGACGGCCAGCCAGCTGTTGTCGATGGGCAGCCCGTCGAACGACTTGTCGCCCAGGCCGGCGCCGAACAGATACTCCGTGGTCGACCGGGGCTCCGCCAGCAGCGCGTGCCAGACCTTGGCCCGGCCGGTGAGGCTGGAGAAGTTCTCCTGGCTCTGTCCGCGCAGGAACCACGTCTGCAGCGCGGAGGCGAACCCGACCGCGGCCACCGTGCCGATCGTCACCGCCCAGGTGAAGAACCGGCGGGCGGCGCCGCTGGTGAGGATGAGCGAGCCGATCGCCAGCGCCAGCCCGACGAGCAGGCCGAGCGTGGCCGTGCGGGTATGGGTCAGGGCGAGCAGGACGAGGGAGGGCACGATGACCACGGCCGCGCTGGTCCGGTCGGTCCGGCGGCCCAGCAGGAGCAGCACGGTCAGTCCGATGATGACCGCGGCGTACTGTCCGATCTGCGGCGGGGTGAGCGGCCACAGCGCGCCGACCAGCCGCCCGCCGTAGAGGTCGGGCAGGGCGGCGCCCGGCGAGGCGACCAGACCGGCGGCCACCGTCGCGAGCACCGCCAGATACATCCGGATGTGGTGCCGTACGAACGTCTGGCCGCCGTCCCACCAGCGGCTGACCAGCCACAGGGTGCCGACGAAGAGGGCCAGCCGGAAGCAGCGGAACAGGGCGCCGAACCCGGACTCCAGATGCATGCTGGAGATCACGCTCATCACCAGGAGCAGGGTGAGCAGGAACAGGTAGGCGCTGGTCCGGATGCGCAGCCGGAGATTGACCGCGAGGGCCAGCGCGAACGCGGTGACCAGCGCGCCCATGGTGACCATCTGGATGAGGGAGCGGGGGAGCGGGACGATGGTCTTCGCCCCGGCGGACCCGAGGGTGTTGAGGATCAGCAGCCCCCAGACGGTCCCGATGATCTTCGGTGTACGGTCCGTGCTCATCTCAGCCACCGTCCTGGGTGCGGAAGGTGCTGCCCGTGTCCTGCAGATACGGCGTCCCCTGCCACTGGCCGGAGTCGAGCACCCGGCTCGGGTCGTGGGCGACGAACCTCCACGGTCCGACGTAGGTGTTGTCGTGCCAGCGGTTGTGCTGCTTGCCGGTGATCGCCTCCGCCACCCGCTCGCCCTGGTACGGCGACCAGTCGGGGTAGGTGCCGTAGTTGGCCAGCACCGCCATGCGGTCGCACTTCACCGCGCAGTCGACGACGGACTTGTCCAGCGTGAAGCGGTTGTCGTGGATGTCCACCCGCTGGGTCTTCCAGCGGCAGTCGGTGTACAGCGGTTCGGCCGCGATCCCCGGCCGGGCGCAGCGGTGCATGTCCTTCACCAGCAAGGTGCAGTCCCCGGACGACGTGTTGGCCGGGCTGTTGCAGAACCGGTCGGCGTTCTCCCACAGGGTGATCCCGGACCAGTTGTTCTCCAGCACGTTCCGGTAGATCTCGATCCTGTCCGTGCGGGCGTGGACCCGCGGTTCGCCGCCGGACTCCGAGATGTAGATGGTCGCGAACGGGAAGTTGTCCCCGCGGTCCGCGTACTTGCGGCCCTCGACCCAGTTGTTCCGCCGGATCCTGTTGTCGCGGACGACCGCGTTGTAGCTGGTCTCGTAGATCAGCGCGGCACCGTCGTTGGCCTCCAGCACGTTGTCCTCGATGAGGAAGTCGTTGTTGTTCGTGTCCGCCCACAGCCCGGTTCCGCGGTTGTCGTGCACCCAGTTGCCGCGTACGTCGGCGCCGTCGACGGCCCAGAACTTGACGCCCCCGGTGCAGCCGCAGCCCGGCCGCTTCCGCTCCCAGTCGTCCGTGTTGTTGCCGACGATCTCGTTGCCCTCCAGCACCAGGCCGCTGATACGGCCACTGCCCTTGTACGCGTTGACGCCGTACTGACCGTTGTCACGCAGGCAGTTGGCGCGGACCTGCTGGCGGGCCCCGGCCATCAGCCCCGCACCCGAGTTGTGCTGGATCGTCGCGTGCTCGATCACCCAGCCGTCGGCGGAGTCGTGGTTGACGACGCCCTCGTCGCGCGGGGCGACGAAACCCTGCACGGTCAGATAACGGATGGTGACGTCGGGGGCCGTGCCGGCGAACGCGTACTGATTGATCTTGCGGCCGTCGAGCACCGCGCCGGGCGCGCCGAGGTAGACGTCCCCCTTCTTGGGGATGACCTGGGCATAGCGATCCCGCTCCAGCCGGTGCTTGCCCGGCTGGAGCCAGAACGTGGTGCCCGGGGGGCTGTTCTTGGTCTTCTCGGCCAGGTCACCGGACTTCGAGGGGTCGACCGTCACCGCGCCCGCCGGCGCCTTCGCCGGCCCGGACGCGGGTTTGGCGCACATCCGGGCCAGGGACGTGGAGGGCCCGGCCGTCGGCTTCAGCCGCGCGTCCTGAGAGCTGTCGCAACCGGTCGCGGCCGGCAGGGCCAGCGCCAACAGCGCAGCCGGCAGCGCCCAGTGCCGCCAGTTGATCCCCAAGCGTCCTTCCTCCCTAGCCGTGGAACCTGAGTACGGTGGTGAACCCCTGCGTGCCGTCGGCGACGCCGGTGCCGACCAGCGTCGTGGCGGGTTCCTTGCGCCCGAAGCCGGCGGAGTACCAGCCCAGGGGCGGTTCGCTCTCGCCGCGATGCGCCCGCCAGGTCAGCCGCGCGGGCAGGTCGAGCTCCGCGGAGCGCTCCTCGCCGTCGACGGACCAGATCAGCCGCGCCCGGTTCCCCTCCAGTTCCGCGGTGACCGCCGGGCCGAGGTGGAAGGCCAGGCGTACGTCCCGGTGCGGGCCGCGCACCTCGTCGAAAACGGTCAGCTCCCGGCTCCCGGACGCCAGTTCCACCAGACGGCGGTGCACCGAGTCCTGGTAGCCGTCGTGCTCGGCGCACCAGCGGGACGTTCCTCCGGCCGGGGCGCCGGAGGCGTCCGCGACCAGGACGCGGCTGCGGGCGTGCCGGGTCCACAGGAACGGGCCGCCCGGGACGGACTGGTCACCGCCGTCGAGTTCCAGGGTGTTGTGGCCGAGGGTGGAGCGGAAGTACCGCCGCCACTCGGGCTGCCCGTGGTAGCAGAACGTGCCGGGGTCGGCGAGCACGTCGACCCCGTCGTGCCGGACCTCCACGGACAGCGCGTCGGCGTGGGCGTGCGCGGCGATGGACAGGAATCCGTGCGGACCCCCGTCGCAGCGGACCCAGATCTCCTCCGGCCCGCGCAGGATCGTCATGCCCGCGTCGGCGAAATGGGCGGGCCGTTCCGCGGGCCGGGACACGGCCGGTGCGGTGTCCTTCCTCGCGTACGGCTGGATGAACGCGGCCAGCAGCGGGGTGCGCACGTCGGTGCCGGTCACCGCCGGCCACCAGTCGAGGCGGCCGAACACGGCCTCCCCGGTGCCGAGCAGGGAGGCCCAGCGGTCGGTGCCCGCGCCGTCCACGATCAGACCGTGCCCGTCGTCCGCGTCGCCCTGACGCGGCGGCCGCAGCCGGTTGTCCACGACGGCCGCGAGCGCGTCCGTCATGCGCAGCAGTACGAGCCGGACCGTCGCGGGGACCTGGACGCCCGCAGCGTCCGCCTCGGCCACCGCGGCCAGGCCGAGTTCGAGGACCAGGCCGTGGTACTCGGTGGCCAGCTCGCGGTTGAGGCCGGAGAGGAACGTGTTGCCGCGCAGCTCCCGCTCCAGCGACCGCAGGGCGTCGGAGCGCCAGCGCGCCGAGGAGGGGAACCATCCGAACGCGCAGGCCGCGGCGAACTGCCCGGCGGTCTCGGCGATGACGTGGTTGTTCGCCGAGGACCCGCGGCTGGGGAAGGCGGCCAGCCAGCGCTGGTGGTGCCAGATCTGGTTCAGCGCCACCGGGTTGTCCTCGAAGAGGGCGGCCGCGCCCTGCCAGCCGTCGAGCAGCCGGCGGACCCACACCCAGGACAGCAGCCGGATGCCCAGCTCGATGCCGCTGGTCCAGTGCACCCCGCGCAGCGGCGGGTTGGCCTCCCACCACGACCGCAGATGCCCGGCCACCCGCTCGGCGTACCGCTCGTCCCCGGTGACCGCGTAGGCGGCGGCGAGCACGGTGAGGTACTGGTGCCGGGACGGCTCCCAGATCTGCTTGATGTCCCCGACCGCGTCCTCGTCGCGGTAGGGCACGTCGAAGGCGTACACCTGCGGAGCCCGGCGTCCGGTCTTCGGGTCGAACGACCAGTCGGGGTCGGCCAGGTCGTCGCGTTCCACCCCGAAGAACTCGGCGTGCCCGTCCATCAGCCGGTCCGCCTCGGCGACCAGACGCTTCGCGGCGTCCGGCGGCACCGCGGCGAGAGTCCCCGCGGGCAGCGACGCGGTGAACCGGGCGCCGGTCACGTCCGGGCAGTCCGGTGGCGCCGAACGCCACCGCCGCCTGCGCACCGCGTCGCCCGCCCGGCCGCCGACCTCCCGCGGCCCCATCCGGGACAGGCGGCGCAGGTACCAGCCCGCGCTCATGGTCATCGAGCCGCCGCCAACGTCACCGGCGCGCCGCCGGCCAGGCCGGTCTGCACGGCGAGGGTGGCCGCGGTGGTGGCGACCAGCGACTCCAGCGGTACCGGCATGGGACCGCCGGTCCGAACGGCCTTGACGAACGCGGCCAGTTCGGCCGACTGGCCCTTGTCGCGGGCCTTCGGCAGCCGCGAACTGAGCCACCGCTTGCGGGCGTAGACCGAGGCACGGACGAAGTCGTCGAGCCGCAGCACCTTGCCGTCCGCGACGAGGTCCAGCGTCTCCTTGGGGAAGCCGGGCGCGCCCGTGGTGACGTAACTGATGGTGGCGGTGGACTCGTCCGGGTAGCGCAGGACGATCTGGAGGTCCTCGTTGCCGGACGAGGCGACCGCGTACACGGAGACCGGATCGGCGTCGAGCAGCCAGCTCGCCGTGTCGATGAAGTGTCCGCCCTCGCCCACGAACCGCGAGCCCTCGGCGCCCTGCTGGAGGTACCAGCTTCCCTGCGCCAGCCGGCCCGCGTTGACCAGATAGCGCAGGCTCGCCGGACCGGTCCGGGCGCCGAACTGGCTCTTGGCCTCCTGGAGCAGCGGCGAGAACCGGCGGTTGAAGCCCACCTGGAGCCGGTCGTTGCCGGACTCCTCCACCGCCGCGAGCACCCCGGCCAGCTCCTCCTCGGTGAGGGCCAGCGGCTTCTCCACGAACACGGTCTTTCCGGCGAGCAGGGCCTGCCGGGTGAGTTCGGCGTGCGAGCTGTGCCGGGTGACCACGAACACCGCGTCGATGGACTTGTCGCCGAGCACGGCGTCGAGATCGGTGGTCGCCTCGGCGAAGCCGAACTTCCGCTGCGCGTTGGCCGCGGACAGCGCCGTCGTGGTGACGACCGTCGACAGCTCCACACCGTCGCGCCGCGCCAGATGCGGCAGCAGCATCGACGTCGCGTAGTTGCCAGCGCCGACGAACGCGAGGCGCACCGGCGTCTTCGCGGCCCGGACCGGCGCGGACCCCTCGCCGCCGCTCCGCTTCACCGCGGGCACGGTCAGCACCGGGGCCTTCGCCGGGGTTTCCGTGGTGTCCGTCTCCGCCGCCTGCTCCGGGTACCGGAACAGCACCGCCACGGCCTTCAGTTCGCCTTCCTTCAGGCTCCGGTACGTCTCGACGGCGTCGTCGAAGTCGGCGATGTGGGAGATCAGGGGCTCCACGTCGACGCTGCCGCGGGCGGCGAGGTCGAGGAAGCACGCCAGGTTGCGGCGCTCGGTCCAGCGGACATAGCCGATCGGGTAGTCCCGCCCCTCCAGCTCGTACTCCGGGTCGTAGCGACCGGGTCCGTAGCTGCGGGAGAACCGGACGTCGAGCTCCTTCTCGTAGTACGCGTTCCACGGCAGGTCGAGGCGGCACTTGCCGATGTCGACGACCCGCCCGCGGTCGCGGCAGAGCCGGGCGGCCAGCTCGACGGGCTGGTTGCTGCCGCCGCCGGCCGCCAGGTACACCTGGTCCACGCCGTGGCCGCCGGTGAGTTCGGCGACGGAGTTCTCCACGGCCGCGGAGGAGGGATCGCCGCAGGCCACGGCGCCCAGGCCCTCGGCCAGCTCGCAGCGCGCCGGGTCCGGGTCGACCCCGACGACACGGACGCCCGAGGCGGTGAGGAGCTGCACGACCAACTGCCCGATCAGCCCGAGACCGATGACCAGCGCCACCTCGCCGAGCCGGGACTCGCCCTGGCGGACACCCTGCATCGCGATCGACCCGACGGTGCCGAAGGCCGCGTGCCGCGGCGCGAGACCGTCCGGCACCGGGGCGTAGAGGTTCTTCGGCACCCAGTTCAACTCGGCGTGCAGCGCGTGCTCGTTGCCGGCGCAGGCCACCAGGTCGCCGACCTTCACGTCGTCGATCCCGGCGCCGACCTGCTCGACCACCCCGCACAGTGAGTAGCCGAGCGGTGTGTACGAGTCCAGCTTGCCCATCACCTTGCGGTACGTGGCGGGCACCCCGTTGGTGGCGACGCTCTGCATGACCTTGGCGACCTGGTCCGGCCGGGAGCGGGCCTTGCCCAGCATCGACATGCCGGCCTCGGAGACCTTCATGAGCTCGGTGCCGGTGGAGATCAGCGAGTAGGCGCTCCGGACGAGCACGCCGTCCGGCTTGCATCCCGGCACCGGCACGTCGAGCAGCGCCAGCTCACCGCTCTTGTAGTTCTGTACGACCTGTTTCACCGAAGTCCTCTTGTCTCTACTGTCTCTACGCGTTCACGGGAGAGTGCTGGCCGGCCCCGGAGGTCGCGCCGCGATACCAGTACTCGAGGGTCAGCACATGCCACAGATGCTTGGAGAAGTCCCGCTGCCCGGCGGCGTCCTCGGCGACCATGCGCGCCAGCGCGTCGCGGCGCAGGAGCCCCGACCGGACGAGTTCGCCGTCGTTCACCACCTCGCGCACCAGCGGCGCCAGATCCCGGCTCATCCAGGCCCGCAGCGGGGCGCTGAACAGGCCCTTGGGCCGGTACACGATCTCCCGGGGCAAGACCGAGGAGGCCGCCTCCTTGAGGACGGCCTTGCCCTGCCGTTTGACGATCTTGCGGTCACCGGGCACCGCGAACGCCGCCCGGACCACCTCGACGTCCACGTACGGCACCCGCACCTCGGTCGACGCGGCCATGCTCGACCGGTCCGTGTAGGCGAGGTTCAGGCCCGGCAGGAACATCCGGGCGTCGCCCAGGCACATACGGTTGACGAAGTCGTCGAGGTCGTTGTCCTCGTAGACGTCCGCGTGCTCGGTCAGCACGTCGTCGACGGTCCCGGCCAGGTCCGGATCGATCAGGGCGAGCAACTCGGCCCGGTCGTACATGGTGTAGCTGCGCCGGAACGCGGTCTCCTCCGGCAGATCGGCGAAGGACAGGAACCGCTTCGCGAAGCGCACCGAGCGGTACCCCCGGCGGGCCGAGGCGACCGGCAGCCGGTCCACGGCCGCGGACACGCCGCGCCGCAGGGGCCGCGGGACGCGCTGGTAGCGCAGCGCGATCAGGTTGGCCAGGTGCTTGCGGTAGCCGGCGAACAGCTCGTCGGCACCCATCCCCGAGAGCATCACCTTGACCCCGGCCTCCCGGGCGGCCGAGCAGATCAGGAACGTGTTGATCGCGGCGGGGTCGCCGATCGGCTCGTCCAGATGGTGCGTCATCTGCGGCAGCAGGTCGAGGACGTTCGGGGCGATCTCGATCTCGTGCAGGTCGACGCCGAACTGCTCGGCGACCTGCCGGGCATAGCGCAGGTCGTCCGGCATCGCCTCGAACTTGGCGTCCTCGGCCCGGAATCCGATCGTGTAGGCGGAGATCCCGGGCCGGTCGCGGGCCGCCAGCGCGGTCAGATAGCTGGAGTCGAGCCCCCCGGAGAGGAACGTCGCCACGGGCACGTCGGAGAGCAGATGGCGCCGGGTCGATTCCTCGACGACGGCGGCGATGTCGGGCAGGTCGCCGCTCAGGGCACGCTCCCGGCCCTCGGACGCGACCTCCCGCAGGTTCCAGTACCGGCCGCGCTGCACCCCGCCGTCGGGCCGGAACCGGATCCAGCTCCCCGGCGGCAGCTTCTCCGCCTCACGGAACGCGCACCGCGAGTCCGGCACCCAGTAGTACAGCAGCGACGCCACCAGCGCCGCGTGGTCCACCTCCAGCGACCCGCCGGTCACGGCGGCCAGCGCCTTGAGCTCGGAGGCGAACACGAGACCCCCGCCGCGCCGGAGCAGGAACAGCGGTTTGATGCCGAGCTGGTCGCGGGCGAGCGTCAGTTCACCGGTCCGCTCGTCGAAGACGCCGAACGCGAACATGCCGCGCAGCCGGGGCAGGCAGTCCGTGCCCCAGCGCCGCCATGCCTCCAGCAGCACCTCGGTGTCGGAGGTGCCGCGGAAACGCACCCCCGAGGCCTCCAGCTCGGCACGCAGCTCGGGCGCGTTGTACAGCTCGCCGTTGTACGTCAGGACGAGGCCGCCCGAGACCATCGGCTGGGCGCCGGTCTCGGACAGGTCGATGATGGCCAGCCGGCGGTGCCCGAGGTGTACCTCGCCGTCACCGGCGGGGTGGCTGTAGTGGCCCGCCCCGTCCGGACCGCGGTGGGCGAGCGTCTCGGTGAGCCGGTCGGCCACCGCCTTCCCGTCGGGCCATCGGTAAGTACCCGCGATGCCACACATGTCCTACCGTGCCTCCTGGTCGCTGTCCGGGACGCGGGCCGCCCACATCGGCAGCCGCTCCGCCCGCCGGGCCGGCCCGCTCTGCCGGGCCGCCCGTTCGTCCTGGCCGCGCAGCGCGGTGCTCAGCCCGTCCCACAGCGTGCCGTCGGTCCGGTCCCGCGGATCGGGGTCGATCAGCACGACACCGATCACCGCGATCCGCTGGTCCGCGAGCTGCCGTGCCACGGTGTGCAGCCACGCCGAACTGCCGTGCCCGGCCCGTACGACGAGCACGGTCCGCGTACCGAGGTACTGGAGGTCGGTCCACGCCGTGCCGGGCGCCACCGAGCCGACCCCGACCCTGCGGTCCTGGTGCGGCAGGGCCGCGGCACGTTCGCCGCTGACCACCGTCGGGTCACCCTGCTTCGGGCGGCGCTTGGCGAGCTGGGGGCCCGGCAGACCGTCGACGACGACCACCGGCCCGTCCGCCGCCAGCGCCCTGGCGAGGTCCAGGGCGATCGCGGTGGTGCCGCGCGCACAGCCCAGTTCGAGCAGCGACACCGGTTCCGCGGAGCCGCGCGCGGTGCGCGCCAGCGACGTGGTGAGCCGTTCGCGTGCCACCCGGACCCGTCGGCGCCGCCCCAGCCTGCCCTTCCGGCGGGGCAGTTCGGCGATGACCGAGGCGCCGAGGTTCGACGCGATCTCCCGGCGCAGCACGGGGCGGTCCGCCACGACCGAACCGACGGCGGCCACCGCGAGCCCGAGGACGAGGCCGAGGACTAGTCCGATCGCGCCGTTGGTGGCGGCGGCCTTGGGCAGGGAGTCGCGCACCGCGCTCGGGGCGTCCACGATCTGTGTGCCGGCGATGAGCTGCGGCGTGCCGATGCGCGCCTCGGCGGCGCGCTGGCCGAAGTCGGTGATGCGCGAGGTGAGTTCGGCCCGGCGGGCGAAGAGGGACTCCAGGTCCGCCGACGCCGTCGGCCCGCTCTGCGCCGACGCGTCCCCGATCGCCTTGTTGACCTTGGTGAGTTCGCCCTGCAGGCGGTCACGCTGGTCGAGCAGGGCCTTGGCCTCGGCGTCCGCGGCCGCCCGGATCCGCTTCACGTGGTCCGCGACGAACGCGTCGGCCAGCGCCTTGGCACGGGCCTCCGCCTGCGCGTCGCTGTCACCCGTCACCGTGATCTGCAGCAGGTTGTTGGTCAGCCCGATCCCCGAGTAGTCCCGCATGAAGTCCTCCGGCTTCTCCGAAGAGTGGAGGGACTTCAGGGCCTGGTCGGCGATCCGTGTGGTCTGGAGCAGCGCGACGTCGGTGCGGATCAGCGTCCCGGGGTCGTTCGGCTGGTCCTCCTGGTGCGCGACCAGCACCTTGGTCACCGCGGTCGGCGGCGCCGGCAGCAGGACCGCCACCGCCGCGCCCACGAGCAGCCCCAGCAGACCCGCGGCACACCAGAAGCGGCGCCGTCTGCGCACCGCCACCACCAGTGCCTGCAGGTCCAGCAGCGGAGCGGCGGCCGACGACTCCGTTGTCGTACTCGTCGTCACCCTGAACTTCCCTTCACGTCGTGGCCGACCGCGAGCAACGGCGTGGCCGCGTTCCGGGGACGGCCGGCGGACCGCGCCGGAAGGGCGCGGACCATGCCGGCGAGGACGACGCCGACGACCTCGTGCTTGGCGTCCGCACATGCCTCGGCGATGCCGGCGAGCTCGGCCGCGGTCCAGTTCCCCGGGCTGAGCACGACCAGCGCGCCGGACTCGCTGCCGCGGTCCGGCACCAGAGGCTCGGACACCGAGACGCCCACCATCCGCAGGGCCGGATCGCCCTCGGCCTCGGCGACGAGCCGGCCGGCGGCGAGGCGGGCGGTCTCGTCGCCGTCCGGGACGAGGACCAGCAGCCGCCGGGGGGCGGGCAGCCGGTCCCGCAGACGGGCGCACACACGCTGGTAGCGGATCTGCCTGCTGACCTCGTCACCCGAGGCCTGCGGGGCCGGGATGTCCCAGCGGACGTCCATGCCAAGCAGCCGGCGGATCCCGGAGCGCGACCCACCGCCCTCCGGCCGGTGCCCGGGGCGCTCGGCGGGAACGTCGACCGTGCCCAGCAGCTCCGCGTTCAGCGCCGCGGCGATCTCCGGCTGGGTGCGCAGCCGCCGGCTCACGCGGGCCGCGGTGAGATGGCCGATGACTCCGAGCAGGAAGGACAGCAGCGCCCCGGCCACGACGAGCTGGATCCGTGTCGGCGGTGCCTCGCCGGTGGGGCGGGGGGCCGAGCCCATGACGACCATGTTGGCCTTGCGGGCGGAGGGGTCGGCCTGGTCCAGCTTGTTGATGGCCTCCTGCAGCGTGGTGCGCAGCTTCTCCAGCTCGGTTCGGGCCTGCACGCCCTCCACCGTCTGCCCGGGATCGGCGGCGTCGGCCAGCTCGGTGATGCGCTTGCTGGTCTTCGTCACCGTCTGCTGCAGTGCCTCGCGCTGCGCCGCGGTGTCGGGGTCGGTGTTGTTGTCCGCGACCCGCGCGGCGAAGGTGACGAACTGCCGGGCCACCTGGTCGGCGAGCCGCTGCGCGCGTTCCGGGGTTTCGGCCGTGCCCGAGATCTTGATGATGTTCCCGTCGGCGGTCTTGGCGCTCACCTGGTCGCGCAGGTCGCTCTTGGTGGCCCCGGTCCAGTGGAGCGCGTCGGCCGCCGCGTCGACCACCACCGAACTGGTCGCGATCTCCTGCTGTGTCAGCAGTTCGCGTTCCTCCCAGGCGCCGGGCAGCAGGACCGCCGCCGACGCCGTGTAGCGCGCCGGGAAGAGCAGCGAGGTGCCGTATCCGGCGAGCGCGCCCACCAGGGCGAGCACGGCGAGGAGCCGCCAGCGCCGACGGATGATCCGGCCGATCGTGACCAGGCGTATCGTGTCATCGTTCAACGGTGCGGCCTCCGCCCTGTGCACGTTCCGGGCCGCCCGCCGGAGCGTCGTCGCCGCAGGCCGCGGCGTAGGCGGCGAGCAGGGACGCCTGCGAGTTCCGCCACGAGAGCGGGCCGCTGATCCGTTCCTGGCCGATCTTGCCCATCAGGGCCCGCTTCTCGGGATCGTCCAGCAGCAGCGCGATGAGCCGCGCGAACTCGCCCTCGTCGTTGGCGGGCGCGTAGACGGCGGCGTCACCGGCGGAGACGCGGGCCTCCCTGAGGTCGAACGAGACGAGCGGCCGGCCCATCACCATGTACTCGAGAACCTTGTTCATGGTCGACACGTCGTTGAGCGGGTTGTGCGGGTCGGGGGAGAGGCATACGTCCGCGGTGGACAGGTAGCGCACCAGATCCGCGTCCGGGATACGCCCGGTGAACTGCACCTGATCCGCGAGCCCGAGCTGCCGGGACAGCTCCACCATCGCGTCGAAGGTGTCTCCGCCGCCGACGAACACCGCGTGCCAGTCGGTCCGGCCGACCTCGTCGCGCAGCTTCGCGAGGGCCCGCAAGGCGTAGTCGACGCCGTCCTGCGGGCCCATCACGCCGAGATAGCACAGCAGATGGGGCTTGCCGCGCTTCAGCTCGGGCTCGGGCGGCACGGGGTGGAACCGGTCGATGTCGGGCGCGCTGCGCACCACGAAGACGTCCTCCGGCCGCCGGCCGCCACGGCGTACCGCGGTGTCCTTGTAGCTCTCGTTCGTGGCGAGCACGACGTCCGCGGCCCGGTAGGTCATCCGTTCCAGCGCGCACACGCCGCGGTAGAGCAGGTCCTCGCCGCGGTCGAACCGCGAGAGGTACAGCTCGGGCACCAGGTCGTGCTGGTCGAAGACGAACCGCGCTCCGCGCCGCTTCAGCCACCGGGCCGGCAGGAACAGGAGGTCGGGCGGATTGCAGGCGTGCACCACGTCGACCGGGCCGATCTTCCGGGCCAGTCGCATGGTGTGCCACAACGCCGATCCGTACTCCCGCAGATAGCCGGCCGGTCCGCCGGTGGCGGCGCGCAACGGGTAGCGGTGGATCCGCACCCCGTCGATCACCGCCTCCGGCTCCGTGTCCCGCTTACTGCCCTGGGGACAGATGACGTGCACCGTCCAGCCCGCGTCGCGCAGGGTCGTGCATTCCTGCCACACCCGTCGGTCGAACGGCACCGACAGGTTCTCCACCAGGATCAGCGCGCGCCGGCTTGGCCGGTCGCCGCTGGTCGAGTCACCAAGCAAGGCCCATGTATCCCGGTTCGGCCCGGCGCGTGTCGGCGTCGGGGAGGTGGATGAGATCGACGATCACCGGACCGTCACCGTGGGGCAGCGCCGACAGCACGGCCGGGTCCTTCGTCCCGACCAGGCACACCTCGGCGTGTTCGAGCACCTCGTCGACGGAGTCGGCGAGAAGCTGCGCGAGGTGCGGCAGCCGGGTCTCGATGTACTCGCGGTTCGCGCCGAGCAGCCGGGAAAGGCTCACGTTGGCGTCGTGGATCCGCAGGTCGTACCCCTTGCCGAAGAGCCGCTCCGCCAGTTCGACGAGCGGGCTCTCGCGGAGGTCGTCGGTGCCGGGCTTGAAGGACAGCCCGAACAGGCCCACCTTGCGCTTGCCGGTGCGCTCGACCATCTCCACCGCACGCTGCAGATGGTCGGAGTTGGAGGGCAGCACGTGGGACAGGATGGGCACCGACACGTCGGCCCGCTGCGCCGCGTGGACCAGGCTCCGCAGGTCCTTGGGCAGGCACGAGCCGCCGAAGGCGAAGCCGGGCCGCAGGTAGGCGGGGCTGATGTTCAGCTTGCGGTCGGCCAGGAACACGTCGATCACCTGGTGCGAGTCCACCCCGAGCGCCTGGCACACCGCGCCCAGCTCGTTCGCGAAACCGATCTTGAGGCCGTGGAACGCGTTGTCCGCGTACTTGATCGCCTCCGCCACCGGGATCGGCACCCGGAACACCTCGCCGGGCAGGCCCTCGTACAGAGCCGCCACCACGTCGCCGCTCGCCGCGTCGAGTTCGCCGATGACGGTCTTCGGCGGGTCGAAGAAGTCCCGCACGCTCGTGCCCTCGCGCAGGAACTCCGGGTTGACCGCGACCCCGACGTCCACGCCGGCCGTTCCGCCGACGTACTTCTCCAGGATCGGCAGCAGCAGGTTCAGGCAGGTGCCCGGGAGCATGGTGCTGCGGAACACGACGGTGTGCCGGCCGCCCCGCTCGGCCAGCGCGGCACCGATCTCCTCGGTGACCCGCTCCAAGTATGTTGTGCACAGGCTGCCGTTGGGCTCCGAGGGCGTGCCCACGCAGATCAGCGACACCTCGCTGTCCGCGATCGCCTCACGGACGTCGGTGGTGGCGCGTAAGGCCCCGCTCCCCACGACGTCGGCGACGAGCTCGCCGATCCCCTCCTCGACCACCGGGGCCTTGCCGTCGTTGACCAGGTCGACCTTCACCTGGTTGACGTCGACGCCGATGACCTCGTGGCCCTGGCCGGCCAGGCACGCGGCCGACACACAGCCCACGTAACCGAGCCCGAAAACGCTGACCTTCATGACCCGTTCCTCCCCCAGGGCAGACCCTTGCGGCCTGCCGTACACGCGCCTGCCGGACGACACCCTCCGCGCATCAATAGGCCCCCTGCCCGTAGAGCACCGCACGCAGCGTCTTCCACAAGATCACTGTGTCCAGGGCGAGCGACCAGTCCTCGACGTACCGCAGGTCCAGCCGCACCGCCTCCTCCCACGACAGGTCGCTGCGTCCGCTGATCTGCCACAGGCCGGTGAGCCCGGGTTTGACCAGCAGCCGCCGCCGGATGTCCGGGCCGTACGCGGCGGACTCCTCCGGTAGCGGAGGCCGCGGACCGACGAGCGACATCGATCCGGCCAACACGTTGAAAAGCTGCGGGAGTTCGTCGAGCGAGTACCGGCGCAGCACCGCTCCGACCCGGGTCACCCGCGGATCCCGGCGGACCTTGAACAGCAGTCCGGCGCCCTCGTCGAGGCCGGCCAGCTCCGCACGTGCCTTGTGGGCCCCGGAGACCATGGTGCGGAACTTGAGAATCGTGAACTCGCGGCCGTTCTTGCCGACGCGGCGCTGGCGGTAGAACGCCCCGCCCCGGCTGTCCAGCAGCACGAGAAGGCCGACGAGCACCATCAGCGGCGCGAACAGTAACAACAGGACGGTCGCGCCCAGCCGGTCGACGACCACCTTGACCGCTCGGCGGCCGCCGGTGAAGGTCGGCATGCTGACCCGCAGCAGCGGGATCCCGAGCACCGCGTCGACGTGCAGCCGCGGACCGGCCACCTCCATCAGCACGGGGGCCACGACCATCTCCGCGTCGCTGCCCTCCAGGTTCCAGGCCAGCCGCTGCAGCCGGTCCGGCGACCAGTGCGGGTCCGGGGTGACCGCGACGACGCGGTAGCCGTCGCGGTGCACATGGTTCGCGACGTCCGCCAGCCGGCCGACGACCGGCACCCCGTCGAGGTGGTCACCGTCGAAGCCGTGACCGTCGGTCGTGCAGACGGCCTCCACCCGCCAGCCGAGGTGCGGGAACTTGCGGGTGCGGCTGACCAGATCGCGCACGGTGGCCGGGCTGCCGGCGGCGAGCACCGGTCGCAGACACCGGCCTTCCTTCCGCTGCTTGTGCAGCCACAGCCGCAGCAGATAGCGCACGGTCATGGTCACGATCGCGATCGCGGGGATCGCGACGAAGATCCAGAGTTTGATGTTGCGCGAGGTGAGGGCGATCCCGCCGAGCGCCAGGACCACGGTCGCCGCGAACAGCGAGCGTCCCAGCCGGCGGAATTCCTCCGCGCCCTGGCCTAAGACGGCCGGGGCCCATGAACGGCTCACCGCCAGTGCCCCCAGCACCAGCAGCTCGGTGCCGAACGCGAGGATGCCCCACTTCTCATGCCAGTTGGCCGCGTCCCGGGCGCCGAAGAAGTTGCCGATGGACGCCACCACGAAGGCCGTGGCGACCATGTCGCTGGTGATCACGGTCCGGCGGTACCGCTGCTCCCAGTCGGTCGCAGGCTGATGCATCGCCCCGTCCGTCAGACGCTCGCGCGCAGACGGAAGCGGACGTACTAGTCCCCCTTGCCGCACAGAACCCCCCAGGTTCCAGTGGTTCGACGTGTTCGCCTAACACTGTTTCTCGCCCCGGGAGGCACCCCCGCCCCCCGCGCCGCGCCGCGCTGTTCCTCCCCCGGGAGGCCCCCGCCTCCCGCGCCGCGCTGTGTGTCCGGAAACCCGTCGAGAACCCGGGTGCTCCCCGCACCCGAACCCTTCAGGGCTGCAAGGACCGACCACCCCCACGTCTGGCGTCGAGGAGGCCAATGCTGGCATTCCTGGCGCCGGACCTATAGATCATTATTGGTCGCCTCATGTCCGAACAGCTGAAGCACGGTCAATCTAGACCATCAGGGCCGGTATGAAGAGGGGGATGTGTGGAATTTGTGTCCAAGATTTGGTGCCGGTTCCGCCGACGGTTGTCCCCCTCCGGGCGCTTTGATCCCACCGTGCCCTTGAGCAGCACTTCCGTGGACGGCTGGGCGAAGTCGATCGACGAGCCTCAACAGGCCTTCCACAGCGCACAGTTCGGCAAACCGGCCGATGCGGAACCGTCCTCCTCGCCGTTGCTCGGAGCCGGTCGCGCCGCTGGACGGCGACGTACAGGCTCGTGCACACCTCCGTCATCAGGGCGATCGCGGGGATGACCCAACATCCGTTGCAGCGGCGGTACATGACGAAAGTTCATGTCGCGCAACCCCTCGTGCTCCCCGAGTTCTCCTCAGGGAGCGGCCCTTTCCTTCTGCTGGGAGCCGTCCTGCCGACGGCGGCCAGGTGGCAACCGGGGGAGTCGCTTTGGCGTGACCAAGAATGATCCAACTGGCCGCCAAACGGCCGGGGTTGGTCGGGTTGTCCGTTGACGGTGATGACCGTGGCCGGATTTGATCTTGTCTTCGTAGAGCGCGAAGCGCGATGAAGTGCTGAGTGCGGTGCGGTGCGCGGGGCCTAGAGCCAGTCCCTTCGCTTGAAAATCACGTAGAGACTGGCACAAACAACCCCCATCAAGCCGATCGCGAAGGGGTATCCGAAGGTCCAGCCCAGCTCCGGCATGTTCTCGAAGTTCATGCCGTAGATCGTTCCTACGAGTGTCGGGGCGAACAGGATGGCCGCCCAGGACGAGATCTTCTTGATCTCCTCGTTCTGTTCGAAGCCGGCCTCCGCCAACGCCCGCATCTCGGCGTTCTGTTGCTGGGTGACGAGCGTCGCGTTGACCGTGAGGATGTCGGTGAGGGCCTGGCGGAATCCGTCCACCCGCTCGCTGGTGTGCGTGACGTGGTCGGCGACGTCGCGGAGGTAGCGCTGGAGCTCCTCGTCCGTGCGGTACTTGGCGAAGCCGGCCATCAGGCTGTGCAGCATGCCGACCAGCGGGCGGGTGGCGCGCTGGAACTCGACCATCTCGCGGGAGAGTTCGTAGATACGGCGGGACACCGCGGGGTCGCCGCGGAAGACCTCGGTCTCGATCTCGTCGATGTCGTTCTGGACGCCGGAGACCACCGGGACGTAACCGTCGACGACGGAGTCGAGGATCGCGTAGAGGACGGCCTCCGGGCCGAGCCGCAGCAGTTCCGGACTGCCCTCCATGCGGCGGCGCACCGCCGAGAGGTCCGGCGCCGCGCCGTGCCGGACCGTGATCACGAAGTCCGGTCCCACGAACACGTGCAGCTCGCCGAAGTCCACCTCCTCGGCCGCGTCCAGATAGCGGGCGGCGCTCAGGACGACGAAGAGGGTCTCCCCGTAGCGTTCCAGTTTCGGACGCTGGTGTGCCTCCATCGCGTCCTCGACGGCCAGCGGATGCAGATCGAACTCGGCCGCCAGTGAATGGAGTTCGGCCGCCGTCGGACGGGCCAGGCCGATCCACGCCATGCCGTCCGGCTGCTCGCGCAGCTCGCGGAAGGTCTCGGCCAGCGACGCGGGCGTCGACACCCGTACCCCGTCGCGGTACAGCGCGGACTGGACGACGCTGACGACCTCGGTGGGCTCCGGCGCGGGAGGCGCCTCCCGCGCCGGCGCGTGCCGAGGGGGCGGCGCGGACGGCGGAGTCAGGGCGCGCCGCCAGAACGGCCTCCGCTCGGCCCCGGTGCCCTTCCGGCCCCCGGGGCTCGCGGGGCCGTTCGCCTCCCCGGAGCCGTCCGTGTCCCCCGGGCCCCTCCGGTCATCCGAGGCTGAGCGGGCGCGTCGCTCGGACATCGCGGCTGCCTCCAGGGTCGAACGTACGTCTGCGCGATCTCCGAGCAGGATATACGGGGCAAACGCCGCGCGTACCGTCACCGGCCGGAGATCCGGGAGGCGTGCCGGGTGGGAGTTGCGGACAGGGGGTGTCCGCGAGTGGGGTTAGCGTGCCGGGTATGACGAAGACGACCGCGACGGCCCCCGTGCTCGGCACCCGCGCCCTCAACCGCGCGACCCTCGACCGTCAGCTCCTGCTGCGCCGCTCCCCGATGGCCGCGACGGCCGCCGTCGAGCACCTCCTCGGCCTCCAGGCGCAGAACGTGAAGCCGCCGTACTACGCCCTCGCGGCCCGCCTGCACGGCTTCCGGCCCGAGCACCTGTCGACGGCCATGGAGGCGCGCGACGTCGTCCGCATCGTCACCATGCGCTCCACCATCCACACGCACACCGCCGACGACGCCCTCACCCTGCGTCCGCTGGTCCAGGCCGCCCGCGACCGGGAGCTCGGCCAGTTCCGCAAGGGGCTCACCGGCGTCGACCTGGACCGGCTCGCCGCGATCAGCCGCGAGCTGGTGGAGGCCGAACCGCGCACCATGAAGCAGCTCCGCGAGGCACTGCTCGCCCAGTGGCCGGAAGCCGACCCGTTCGCGCTCTCCGTCGCGGCCCGCTGCACCCTGCCCCTCGTCCAGGTCACCCCGCGCGGTCTGTGGGGCCGCAGCGGCCAGGTCGCCCTCACCACCGCGGAGCACTGGCTGGGCCGCCCCGCCGAACCCGCCCCCGCGCCCGACGCGACCGTGCTGCGCTATCTCGCCGCCTTCGGCCCCGCCTCGGTCAAGGACATGCAGACCTGGGCCGGCCTGACCCGGCTCCGCGAGGTCTTCGAGCGGCTCCGGCCCGCTCTGGCGGTGTTCCGCGACGAGAACGGAGTGGAGCTCTTCGACCTGCCCGACGCGTCCCGGCCCGACCCGGACACCCCCGCCCCGCCCCGCTTCCTGCCCGAGTTCGACAATCTGCTGCTGTCCCACGCCGACCGCTCCCGGGTCGTCCCCGCGGACCTCAAGGGGCGTACGTGGCAGGGCAATCAGGCCTACCGCACCCTGCTCGTCGACGGTTTCGTGTCCGGCCTGTGGAAGCTGGAGGAGGGCGCGCTGGTCGTCGAACCCTTCGGCAGTCTCACCGGGGCGCGGCGGGACGAGGTCACCGCGGAGGGGGAGCGGATGCTCATGGCGATGCACGCCGGAGAGGAGTACGACATCCGGTTCGGCACGGTCGCACGGCCCTGAGATGCCGGCGGACGGGGGGCGCCGCGGGGAAGCCGTCCGCCGACAGGTATGAGGGGTGTGTCCTTGGATGAGGGGCGTTGCGGACCGCTCGTGGAGGCTCGCAACGCCCCTCGGCTCTTACCTGAGGGGTACTCAGGAGTTCATCGTTTCCTACGAGTTGACCTGCTCGGTCACCAGGCTGGAGAACGTCGTCAGGCGGGTGTACACGCCCGGATAGCCGGCCTCCGCGCAGCCCTCTCCCCAGGAGGTGATGCCGGCCAGCACACCGTTGATGAGCAGCGGGCCGCCGCTGTCTCCCTGGCAGGTGTCGACGCCACCGGCGTCGTAGCCGGCGCAGACCATGTCGGAGGCCACGTAGTTGGAGCCGTACGAGGCCGCGCAACTGGAGTCCGACACGATCGGGACGGTCGCGGTGCGGAGCTGGTTGGAGGACGTGCCGTTCTCCGAGGTGGTGCCCCAGCCGACGATGCGGGACTCGGTGCCGGTCGCGTACAGGCCGGTGTCGGAGCCCGACACGTACGGTGCCGGGGTGTACGGCATCGACGTGGACAGAGTCAGCACGGCCACGTCGTCGCCGTCGGTGGCGTCGGTGTAGTCGGGGTTGATCCAGATCTTGCTGACCGTGCTGACGGTGCCGTCCGTGCCGTTGAGGAAGGTCCTCCCGCCCACCACACGGACGCTGCTGGTGGTCTCGCCCGACATGCAGTGGGCCGCGGTCACGACCTTGTCGGCGGCGACGAGGGTGCCGCCGCAGAACTGGTTCTGCCTGGCGTCGGTGATCTGCATCATGAACGGGTACGCGGTCGTCGTGGTCGTCGTGCCGCCGACGATGGGCTGGGGAACGGCGGCGGCGGACGGGGCGCCGAGCAGCGTGGTCGCGGCTGCCACGGCGGTCGCCGCACAGAGGGCTGCGCTGTTCTTGAGGCGGATGAGCCCGAACATCGGTCTCCTTGAAAGTTGCCGGTGGGGGGACGCGCGGGTGTGTGTGGGGGAGTCACGACGCCTCTGGATGGGGTGTCGTAGGCCCGAGCGAGCGGCACGCCCACACGCTAGGGGGTGTGACCGCTCTCCCCCAATGAGGGAACCCCCTAGTGGAGACGGGGGAGGGAAAACCCTTGCGGGGCGCGGGCCGTGTTTGACGCGGGCGCCGGACGGCCGGTCCCGGCCGGGGAGTCCCGCCCGTCCGGCGCACGTTCACCCGAAGGAGTCACCCAGCAGCCATACCGCCCTGGCCGGGAGCTCTACCGGTGTCGGCCGGAGCGTCACCGTTCCGGCCCGCAGTCTCACCGGTCCGGCCGCTTCCGGCGTGCCCCGCGTCACCGTTTCGGCCCGCACCGCCGCCTCCGGGCCCGCACCGCCGCCTTCGGGCCCGCGCGGCTTCCGACGGCCACCGCCTCCGTCCCGGTGTCCCCACCCGGCAGGGCGGCTTCCCCCTCCCCCCCCCCGCATGGGCCGGGGGAGCGTCAGTCGGGCCTGCGTTCCGCCGCCAGCCGCACGATGTCGACCCGCGACCGAATCCCCAGCTTCCGGTACACCCGGGTGAGCGTGGCCTCGACGGTCTTGACGCTGATGAACAGGCGCCCGGCGATCTCACGGTTGGTGGCGCCCTCCATGACCAGGGCGGCGACCTGACGCTCGGTGGCCGCGAGGGTGTCGAGGGCGGCGGGGGCGAGGGGCGGCGCGGCCGGCGGGTGCGCGGCGGCCGACTCGACCTGCCGGAGCCAGGGCAGCGCGCGGCACCGGCGGAACAGCCGGGCCGCCTCGTCGTAGGAGGTGGGTCCCGGCACGGACGTACCGCCCGCCCGAGCGGACCCGGGAGCGTGCGGGAAGGTGCGCAGCCCGGCGAGGGCGTACGCGGCACGGGCCTCCTCCAGGCCGTAGCCCAGCTTGCCCAGGCGGTCCTGCGCGGAGGCCAACTGGCGCTCCGCGGGTCCCTGTTCGCCACGCGTGGCCCGGACCAGCGCCTCGGCGCGGTCGAGCACGGCGAGCACGCTCTCGCGCTCCAGCCGCAGCGCGCGCCTGCGGGTCACGTCGATGACATCCTGCGCCTCGGCGGTCTCGCCGATCCTGACCAGGGCCTCGGCGAGGTCCCCGTGCCAGCGGCCCCGGGCGGGGTCGATGACACCGAGGCTCTCCTCCAGCTCCCGGACCCGGCGCAGGGAGTGGACCGCGGCCGCAGCGTCCCCGGCGACGAGCTGGGCGTGCCCGAGGGCGCCGAGGGCGCGGGAGAGGTAGACCAGGTCGCCGTCCTCCTCGGCGCGGTCCACGGCCTCGTGGGCGAGCGAGAGCGCGCGGCCCACGTCACCGCCGGCCGCCTCGGCGAGGGAGGTGAACATGGCGGTGGCCGCCTCGCCGATGCCGGTGTCGCGGGCCAGCCGCAGGCTCTCCCGGGCCAGGTCGAGGGCGCGGCCGCAGTGACCGGAGCGCAGTTCGGTCTCGGCGAGGCCGCGCAGGAAGTGCAGTTCGCTCTCGACCATGCCGCGCCGCTGCACCTCGCGCAGCAGCGCGGTGATGGCGGTGCGGGCCTCGGCGAGCCGGTCGCCCATGATGAGCCAGCGGAAGCGGGCGGCGCCGGCCCCGTTGTGGTCGCAGGCGACCCGCGGGTCCTGGGGCTCGCGCATGGCCCGCTGGATGGTCGAGGGCGCGTCCGCGTGTCCCATCAGGGTCTCCATCTGCGCCTGGAAACCGAGCGCGAGGAGTTCGGTGCGCCGGTCGCCGGCGCGCGCCGCGAGCCGGGCGGCCCGGGCGGCCTCCTCGCGGGCCTTGGTCATCTCGCCGTCCATGAGCAGCGCACGCCAGGCGAGCTGGTAGCGGACGAGGGCGACGAGGCCGGGGTCGTCGCCCGCGTCGGCGAGCGCCTGCGGGAAGACGGCGTCGATCTCGGCCATGGCCTGTCCGGCGGAGTCGACGACGACCATCCAGGCCCGGACCCGTTCGGCGGGGGCGGTGGCTCGTGACAGCACCTGGCGGGCGATGTCCCGGGCGAGGTCCGTCTCCCCGGCCGTCAGCGCGTCCTCGGCCGCCTGGAGGCGCCGTTCGTCCGCGCCCGGCCGGGTGCCGGCCGGGGTGTGCCGGGCGGCGAGCAGTCCGAGTCCGACGGCGACGGAGGGAGCGCCGCGGTCACGGGCGGCGGCCGCGGCCTCGCCGAGCCGGTCGGCGACCGCGGGGTCCGTGCCGGTGGTGGCCAGCGCGAGGTGCCGGGCCCGTTCGATGGGATCGGAGGCCGCGCGGGACAGGGCGGAGTGCGCGGCGCGCCGCTCCTGCGCGTCGGCCTCCGCGTACAGGGCGGCCGAGACCAGGGGGTGCGCGAAACGGATGCCCGGTGTCTCGCGTTCGGTGGCGAGAAGCCCGAGGGCGGTGGCCGAGGCCGTCTCCGCCTCCGCGTTCTCCCGGCCCGCTGCGTGCAGCAGGGCCAGGGTCGGGCGGGCGCCGGCGCTCACCACGAGCAGGGTGCGGCGGGCCTCGGCGGACAGCATGTCCAGACGGCTGAGGACGAGCGCCCGCAGTGACGTCGGTACGGGGAGCGGTTCGCCCGGGCTCGGCCGGGTCGGCGACTCGGCGAGGGCGCGGCCCAGTTCCAGAGCGAACAGCGGATTGCCGCCGCTGGTGCGGTGGATGTCGCGCACGGTGGAGCGCGGCAGACCGGTGTAGCCGCGCTGGGCGAGGAGTTCGGCCACTTTGGCGCGGGCCAGCGGGGCGACCCGCAGGGCCAGGGTCTCCGGGACGGACGCGCGGAGAAAGTGGTCGTGGTCCTGTGCCTGGGGCTCGGTCTCCGTACGGACCGCGGTGAGCATGCGGACCGGTGTGCCGCCGAGCCTGCGGGCGGCGAAGCCGAGGAGTTCGGCGCTGGCCGGGTCGAGCCACTGGAGGTCGTCGGCGACGATCAGCACCGGCCCGCGCGCGGCGAGGGCGCGGAACGCCGACAGCACCGCGAGCCGCAGTGCCAGACCGTCGCGCTGGAGGGTGGACTCACCGCGGCCGGTGAGCGCCGATTCCAGGGCGGTGCGCTGCGGGGCGGGCAGCCGGTCGGCTATCTCGTCGACGACCAGACCGAGGAGGTCGGCCAGCGCGAGGAAGGGGAGATGGGATTCGGACTCGGTGGCCGAGCAACGCAAGACGGTCCGCGCCGATTCGGCGCATTCGGCGGCCAGCGCCCGCAGTACGGTCGACTTTCCTATTCCCGCGGGCCCGTGGACGAGCACACTGCCACCGTCGGAGAGCTGCTCGCGTGCCGCGGCGAAGAGTTCCTCCCGGCCGATGACCAGGTCGGGGCGCGGTCTCGCAGGTTCCCTGAAGTCCCCTCGCACGGTCACCGCTCCCCTCGTGTGTCGTGTCCTGGCCAATATTAGGCAACGTCTCTTTGAATTTCGGACAGTCCGGGTGGTGAGGGAAATAACAGATGGTACGCATACGTCATTTCACGGTCCGGACGATTGGATGAAGGGTCCCGCGGCGGGCGACCGCGGCGGGCGGTCGGCTAGGGCAGCACCCCCGCCCGGCGCGCGGCGACGACGGCCTCCAGACGGGTGTGCGCCCCGAGCCGGCGCATCGCCGAACGCAGGTACCCCTTCACGGTCTCCGGACGGAGCCCGAGCCGCTCGGCGGCGGCCGCGTTGGTCGCTCCCGCCGCGACACAGGCGAGGACGTCCACCTCGCGCGGAGCAAGGACGACCGCGTGCACCACGCCCTCGGACGGGGCCGCCGCGTCGGCCAGCCTGCCGCACACGGAGAGCAGTTCGGCCCGCAGCCCCGGGTCGGCGATCCGCGGTGCCAGCGCCCGCAGTGTCCCGTGCGCCTCGCGCACCTCTTCCCAGGCCGCGTCACCCGTCGCTTCCGGCGCCGGGCCGGGCTCGCGGACCACGGCCAGCAGCTCGTGCGCCGCGTCCCTGACGACCAGCGCCTGTTCCACGTCCCGGGCCGCGGCGACAGCCGCCCCCAGCGTGCGGTCGCCCAGCGGCTGGGCCGTCCGCAGGGCGCCGTACAGCACACCGCGCACCCGGCGCCGTACGACGACGGGTACCGCGAGGACGGAACACAGCCCCTCCGTCGCCACCGCCATGTCGTACTCGTGGCTGATCTGCCGCGAGGCCGGATAGTCGCTCACCGCGCAGGGCCGGGCGAGGGCCACCGCCTTGCCGCCCAGGCCGTTGCCGGACGAGACCGCGAGCGCGCTCAGCGCGGGCGTCGCCGTACCGCTCAGCTCGCTGATGCGCACCAGCCGCCCGCCGGAGTCGACCAGGCCACCGAAGGCCACCGGCAGCCCCGTGGCGCGCCGCAGCCGCACCAGCGCGGCGCGCACTTCCACCGACTCGGCCGTGTCCGCTGCCACCTGCTCGTCCCTTCATCGCGGGGCACCCCCGTTCGGGGGTGGTGAGACCTGCATCACGGAATACACGATGGTAGGCGGCGGTCCGGCAACGAGGAGGACACATGACGGCGACAACGGGCAGGGCGGACGAGTTCCGTGCCGCACGGGACTTCCTGCTGGAGCACCGTTCGGACTACACCACGGCGTACGAGGGCTTTCGCTGGCCCCGCCCGGAGCGCTTCAACTGGGCCCTCGACTGGTTCGACGTCATCGCACGGGACAACGACCGCACCGCCCTGCACATCGTGGAGGAGGACGGCGGACGTGTCGAGGTCTCCTTCGCCGCGATGTCCGAGCGCTCCGACCGGGTCGCCAACTGGCTGCGGGACCGGGGTGTGGGGGCGGAGGACCGTGTCCTCGTCATGCTCGGCAACCAGGTCGAGCTGTGGGAGACCGCGCTGGCCGCGATGAAACTGCGCGCCGTCGTCATCCCGGCCACCCCGCTGCTCGGCCCCGCCGACCTGGCCGACCGGATCGAACGCGGCCGGGTGCGGCACGTCGTCGCGCGCTCCGAGGACAGCGCGAAGTTCGACGCGGTGCCCGGCGGCTACACCCGTATCGCGGTCGGCGGCACCCGCCCCGGCTGGCAGGCGTACGAGGACACGGCCGCCGCCGATCCCGTCTTCGAGCCGGACGGCCCCACCCACGCGGACGACCCCCTGATGCTCTACTTCACCTCGGGCACCACCGCTCAGCCCAAGCTCGTGGAGCACACCCATGTCTCGTACCCCATCGGCCACCTGGCCACCATGTACTGGATCGGGCTCAAGCCCGGGGACGTCCACCTGAACATCTCCTCACCCGGCTGGGCCAAGCACGCCTGGTCGAACCTCTTCGCGCCGTGGAACGCGGAGGCGACCGTCTTCCTGTACAACTACACGCGCTTCGACGCGGGCCGGCTGATGGCCGAGATGGACCGGGCCGGCGTCACCACCTTCTGCGCCCCGCCCACCGTGTGGCGCATGCTCATCCAGGCAGACCTGGGCCTGCTGCGGACCCCGCCGCGCGAGGTCGTCGCCGCGGGCGAGCCGCTGAACCCGGAGGTCATCGAGCAGGTCAGGCGCGCCTGGGGCGTCACCGTCCGGGACGGCTTCGGGCAGACCGAGACCGCCGTCCAGGTGTCCAACAGTCCTGGCCAGCCGCTCAAGACCGGCTCCATGGGCCGCCCCAGCCCCGGCTTCCGCGTCGAGCTGCTCGACCCGGTCACGGGCGCGCCCGGCGCCTCGGAGGGCGAGATCTCCCTCGACCTGTCCGCGCACCCCGTGGGCCTGATGACCGGATACCACGGCGACCCCGACCGTACGACGGAGGCGATGGCCGGAGGCCACTACCGCACCGGTGACATCGGCTCGCGCGACGCCGACGGCTACATCACCTATGTCGGCCGCGCGGACGACGTGTTCAAGGCCTCCGACTACAAGATCTCGCCCTTCGAGCTGGAGAGCGCGCTCCTGGAGCACGAGGCGGTCGCCGAGGCCGCCGTGGTCCCGGCCCCCGACGAACTGCGCCTGGCCGTCCCGAAGGCGTACATCGTCCTCGCGGCCGGGTACGAGCCGGGACCCGACACCGCCAAGGTCCTCTTCGAGCACGCGCGCACGGTGCTCGCGCCGTACAAGCGCATCCGCCGCCTGGAGTTCGGCGAGCTGCCCAAGACCGTCTCCGGCAAGATCCGCCGGATCGAGCTGCGCGAGGCCACGGCCGCCGGCTCGGACGCCGAGTACCGCGAGGAGGACTTCCGGTGAGTGAACTGTCGTACGCGCACGGGACGGGCGGCACGGCGCTGCTCGGCGACACCATCGGGGCCAACCTCGACCGGGCCGTCGCCACCTGGCCGGAGAGGGAGGCACTGGTCGACGTGCCCTCGGGCCGCCGCTGGACGTACGCCCGGTTCGGCGCCGACGTCGATCGGTTGGCGTACGCGCTGCTCGCGTCCGGAGTCGCCAAGGGCGACCGGGTGGGTATCTGGGCGGTCAACTGCCCCGAGTGGGTGCTCGTCCAGTACGCCACCGCCCGCATCGGCGCGATCATGGTGAACATCAACCCGGCCTATCGCACCCACGAGGTCGAGTACGTCCTGAACCAGGCCGGGATCTCGCTCCTCTTCGCCTCCCTGAGCCACAAGAGCAGCGACTACCGGACGATGGTCGAGGAAGTCCGCGGCGGATGCGCGCGGTTGAGGGAGACCGTCTACATCGGAGACCCGAGCTGGGACGCGCTGCTGAGGCGCGGAACCCCTGACCTCTACGAGGACTTCCACGTCCGCGCGAGCGAGCTGTCCTGCGACGACCCCATCAACATCCAGTACACCTCCGGGACGACGGGCTTCCCCAAGGGGGCCACGCTCTCCCACCACAACATCCTCAACAACGGTTATTTCGTGGGGGAGTCGATCGCCTACTCGGAACAGGACCGGGTCTGCGTCCCGGTGCCCTTCTACCACTGTTTCGGCATGGTGATGGGAAACCTGGCCGCCACCTCGCACGGCGCGTGCATGGTCATCCCGGCCCCGTCGTTCGACCCGGCGGCGACGCTCAAGGCCGTGCAGCAGGAGCGGTGCACCTCGCTCTACGGCGTACCCACCATGTTCATCGCGGAGTTGAACCTCCCCGACTTCGCGTCGTACGACCTGGCCACCCTGCGCACCGGCATCATGGCGGGCTCGCCCTGCCCGGTCGAGGTGATGAAACGGGTGGTCGCCGAGATGCACATGGAGGAGGTGTCCATCTGCTACGGCATGACGGAGACCTCGCCCGTCTCGCTCCAGACCCGCCGGGACGACGACCTGGAGCACCGCACGGGCACGGTCGGCCGGGTCCTGCCGCACCTGGAGGTGAAGGTCGTCGACCCGGTGGACGGGGTGACCCGGCCGCGCGGCACCACCGGGGAGCTGTGCACCCGCGGCTACAGCGTGATGCTCGGCTACTGGAACGAGCCGGAGAAGACCGCCGAGGCCGTCGACGCGGGGCGCTGGATGCACACGGGCGACCTCGCGGTGATGCGCGAGGACGGGTACGTCGAGATCGTCGGACGCATCAAGGACATGATCATCCGGGGCGGCGAGAACATCTATCCGCGCGAGATCGAGGAGTTCCTGTACGCCCACCCGAAGATCGCCGACGTGCAGGTGGTCGGCGTTCCCCATGAGCGCTACGGCGAGGAGGTGCTCGCCTGTGTCATCCCGCGCGATCCCGCCGACCCGCTCACGCTGGAGGAGCTGCGCGCCTTCTGCGAGGGCCGGCTGGCGCACTACAAGATCCCCAGCCGGCTGAGCGTCCTGGAGACCTTCCCGATGACGGTCTCGGGGAAGGTGCGGAAGATCGAACTGCGGGAGACGTACGCCGAGTAGGGCTCCCGGGGCGCCCGTACCCGAGCCTTCTGCGCCGCCGCCGATGCCCGGTTTCGTGCCCGGTGCTCAGTCCGGGACGGCGATGAGTTCGTCGGCCGGGCTGTTCACCGGCTGCGGTGTGCCCGTGAGGTCCAGGACGAAGAGGGGGACGCCGAGGGTGTCGGCGCGGGCGCGGGCGTCCTCGGCGTAGCCGGCCAGGGAGAAGAACACGCAGCTCGCCGACTCCGTCATGGCCGTCAGCCACAGACACTCCACGTCGCGCAGCGAGGCCGGCCGCACGGTGGGGTCCACCTGGGCCAGGACGCCGCGCGCGGCGAGCCCGATCCCGGACGTGGGCCGCTGGTCGGCGCGCCGGATGTCGCGGTAGCCGAGCCAGCCCAGATACAGCGCGGCGGCGGTGACGGCGTCGCGAGCGGTACGAATGGCGACCGGCCGGAACGCGGGCCTCCGGCCGGTCCCGCCGTCATGGCCGGACTGCCCGAGCCCCGCGCGGGGGACGCCGTCCGAGTCCCCCTCAGGGCCGCTGTCCTCAGAGGTGTCGGCTCCGGCTTCCCGGTCCCCGTCCCGGCGTGTGTCGGCTCCGGCTTCCCGGTCCCCGTCGGGGCGTGCGCCGGCCTCGGCTTCCCGGCCCCCGTGCCGGCGTGTGCCGGCCCCGGATTCCTGGTTTCTCTCCTCGGGGACCTCGACCCCGGGATCCCGTTCCCCGTCCCGGCGTGTGCCGGCCCCGGCCTCCCCGTCGTCGGCCCGGCGGGCGACCGGTCCGGTCTCCTGGACCGGGGCGGTTCGCAGCGGGATGCGCAGGGTCGTTCCGCAGGGGCAGCCCAGCTCGGGCCGCGGCCACTGACTCCCGCGGCCGCAGGTGTCGCACCTGACCGTCGTCCATTCCTCGTCCCACGCGCGGTGGGTGACGGGGGTCGCCTCCGCGAGGTGGTCGAGCGGGGCCGTCACGGGCGATCCGCACACACAGGGGTAGGACGGTGCCGCGTACAGGTGCTCGCGGCGGCAGGCCGGACACCGCACCGGCACGCTCTCGGCCATGGCCCACTCCAGGAACTCACGTCGGGACAGCGCGTCCATCGTCCTCCTGCCGGGCGGCCTCCGGCAGCCAAACGCCGCGACGCGCACCGGCCCGCTCCCGCGCGCCGGCCCCGGTCCCGTGCACCCCCCGCCCTTGACGCTCCCCGCCCCGACACCTACATTGCTTCCAGATAGCAGAAGTTAGTTTCCGCAATGCGGAATAAGAAGTGGGATCAAGGGCTCTCCGCGGGGCGCGACGGGAGCGCGAATCCGACAGCCGAAGCAGGAGTACTCCATGGCTCGTATGACCGCTGCCCGCGCGGCAGTCGAGATCCTCAAGCGCGAGGGCGTCACCGACGCGTTCGGCGTTCCGGGCGCGGCGATCAACCCCTTCTACGCGGCGCTCGAGGCGTCCGGCGGAATCAGCCACACCCTCGCCCGGCACGTGGAGGGCGCCTCGCACATGGCGGAGGGCTACACCCGCACCCATCCGGGCAACATCGGTGTCTGCGTGGGTACTTCGGGCCCCGCCGGAACCGACATGATCACCGGTCTGTACTCCGCGAGCGGGGACTCGATCCCGATCCTGTGCATCACCGGCCAGGCGCCCACCGCGGTGATCCACAAGGAGGACTTCCAGGCCGTCGACATCGCCTCGATCGCGCGCCCGGTGACCAAGATGGCCGTCACCGTGCTGGAGGCCGCGCAGGTTCCCGGAGTCCTCCAGCAGGCCTTCCACCTCATGCGCTCCGGTCGCCCCGGGCCCGTCCTGGTCGACCTGCCCATCGACGTCCAGCTCACCGAGATCGAGTTCGACCCCGTGGCGTACGAGCCCCTGAAGGCGTACAAGCCCGCCGCGACCCGCGCCCAGATCGAGAAGGCGATCGGACTGCTGAACGCCTCCGAGCGCCCGCTCATCGTGGCCGGCGGCGGGGTCGTCAACGCCGACGCCGCCGAACTCCTCGTCGAGTTCGCCGAGTTGACGGGTACCCCGGTCGTCCCGACGCTCATGGGCTGGGGCGTCCTGCCCGACGACCACGAGCTCAACGCGGGCATGGTGGGCCTCCAGACGTCGCACCGCTACGGCAACGCGACCTTCCTGGAGTCCGACTTCGTCCTCGGCATCGGAAACCGCTGGGCCAACCGCCACACCGGCAACCTGGACGTCTACACGGCCGGCCGGACCTTCGTGCACGTCGACATCGAACCCACCCAGCTCGGACGGATCTTCGCCCCGGACTTCGGCATCGCCTCCGACGCCGGGGCCGCCCTGGAACTCTTCGTCGAGGTCGCGAGGGAGCTGAAGGCGGCGGGCGCGCTGCCCGACCGCTCCGCGTGGGCCGCCTCGGCGCAGGAGAAGCGGGCCACCCTCCAGCGCCGGACGCACTTCGACGACATCCCGATCAAACCGCAGCGCGTCTACGAGGAGATGAACAAGGCCTTCGGCCCGGAGACCCGGTACGTCTCCACCATCGGTCTCTCGCAGATCGCCGGCGCCCAGATGCTGCACGTCTACCGGCCGCGCCACTGGATCAACTGCGGCCAGGCGGGGCCGCTCGGCTGGACGATCCCGGCCGCGCTCGGCGTCGCCAGGGCCGACCCGGGCGCGCAGGTCGTCGCCCTCTCCGGCGACTACGACTTCCAGTTCATGATCGAGGAACTGGCCGTCGGGGCCCAGCACAGGATCCCGTACGTCCATGTCCTGGTGAACAACGCCTACTTGGGTCTGATCCGGCAGGCGCAGCTCGGCCTCGACATCGACTTCCAGGTCAACCTGGAGTTCGAGAACATCAACTCCCCTGAGCTCGGCGTCTACGGCGTCGACCACGTCAAGGTCGTCGAGGGCCTCGGCTGCAAGGCGATCCGCGTCACCGACCCGGGCGAGCTCGGCGCCGCCTTCGAGCGGGCCAGGAAGCTCGCCGCGGAGTTCCAGGTTCCCGTCGTCGTCGAGGCGATCCTGGAGCGCGTCACCAACATCGCCATGAGCAGGACCAACGACATCGGAAACGTGGTCGAGTTCGAGGAGATCGCCACCGAGCCGAGCCATGCGCCTACCGCCATCAGGACACTGAAGGTCTGACCCGGACCTCTCCTTCGTGCGCCCGGACCTCTCCTTCGCGTGCCCGGACCTTCCCCTTCGGATGCGGGGACCTCTCCTTCGCGTGCGGGGACCTCTCCTTCGCGTGGCGGGGTCTCTCCCTCGGGCGCTGGGGCCTCCCTTCGCGTGCCGGGCGGCCCGCCCCAAGTGACGCGCCGCTCAGGCGCGTTGTTCCCAGGAGCGGGCCGGTCCGGCATGCTCGCCCCATGCGGATGACCGTCCCCACCCCCCTCGGCGACATCGCCGTACGCTGCCTCGACCCCCTTCCCGGCGCCCGGCCGGCGGGAGCCCCGGCCCCGTCCGACGCGCCCGCTCTCCTGCTCCTGCACGCCAACCCGGGGGACGGCCGGGACTTCGACGCCGTGCTCCCGGCCCTCGCCGACCGGTACCGCACCTTCGTCGTGGACTGGCCCGGGTACGGAGACTCGACCGCCCCGGAACCCGGGCGGGTCACCCCCGAGGGACTGGTGGGGGTCGCGGAGCGGGTGATCGACGCGCTGGCCGAGGAGCACGGCGTGCGGGAGCTCACCGTGCTCGGCAACAGCGTCGGCGGCTATGTCGCCTGCCGTCTCGCCGAGGGCCCCCGTGCGGCGTCGGTGAGCGCGCTCGTCCTGGTCGACCCGGCGGGCTTCACCCGGCACACCGCGCTCACCCGCTGGTTCTGCCGCGAGGTGATGGGCCGCCCCGCCCGTGCCCGCCGGCTCGTCGTCCCGCTGGCCCGCGCCTATCTGGGCCGGCTGGGCACCCCGAGCGCACGGGAGACGTACGCCCGGGCGCGCCGGCTGCCGCAGGACGAGCGGAGACTGGCGGTCCACTGCGCGCTCTGGCGCGGTCTCGCCGACCCGGACTTCGGCCTCGTGGACCCGGCCGCCCTCCGCGTACCGATCCTGCTGCTGTGGGGGAGCCGCGATCCCGTCGTCCCCGCGTTCCTCGACGGCCGCCGGGCCCGACGCGTCCTGCCCGCGGGGACATCGAGTGTCCGGCTGCCCACGGCCCACGAGCCGTACAACGAACGCCCAGCTCTCTTCCTCCGGCATGTCCTGCCGTTCCTGGAGAATCCGCGGGCGGTCACCGCACGGAGGGTCAAGCCCCCCAGCCGCCCGCGCAGCCGGTGAAGCCGTCGCCCCCCACGTCGCCGCTCCGGGAGAGTCCGCGCTCCTGCGGGCCGCCGCGCCCCTTCAGGCCGGCGGCCTCGGTGAAGCGCGGCACCAGTACGGTCAGGGCGGCATCGCCGTGCAGGGCGACCGCGAGCAGGACCTCGGCCGGGGACAGGCCCTCCGGTCCGGCGGGAAGCGGGACCGAGGCACGCAGCTCCCGGAGGACCTGCCGGGCGGCGCGCGTCCGGTGCGGGGGCAGGCGGCGCAGCAGTCCGGCCGCTGCGGCCTCGCCGCGCAGCTCCGCCAGCGCCCGTCGCACCCGCGGCCGGTCCATCAACTCCCGCACTCCCGCCGGGAGATAGAGGGATCCGCGCACGGCCTTCTCCAGGGCGAGCCTCGACGTGAAGGATGCCCCCGGGGACGGGTTCGAGGTCCGTATCGTGCCCGGCGGGCCCGGGGCCACCGCGCCCCGCAGATGCAGGGCGACCACGGCGACCTTCACGGCCGCGCGGGGCCCGCCACGCAGCAGCGCGACGGTCAAAGGCCCAGGCCCGACCGCCGCGCTTCCGCTCATGGTGCTTCCCCCGTGCCCCCGTTCGGGACCCGCCGCCCCCGTGCCGGCGGGCCCCGTGTGCCGAGGATGTGCCTTTTCCGGCGGCAGGTGAAGCCCCCGGGGCGGTGTTCAGAGGTTGATTTGAGGGTTCCGTAGGCGTCCTACGCCCGCATGCGTATAAACGGGGTCCGTTCGGCGCCCGTTCCGGCTCGTGGATCAAGGGCCCCGACGGGCTGTCCGGCGCGCACTACGTACGGCCCTCAGACCTCGGTGTGCTCGGAGAGGCCGGGCCAGTCGTCCGGGCCGCCGCCCTGCCAGTCGATGATGTCGCTCTCCTCGACCTCGATCACGTCGAGGTCGACGTCCGCCTGGCGCAGGATCTCGACCACGTCGTCGAGGTGGTACGCGATGCCGAGTACCCGGTCGCCCTCGGTGACCCGCCGCGACCCGTCCAGACCCGGTGTGTGCACCACGATCCTGGGGAGTTCCCTGCCGTCAGCGTCCATGGTCCAAGGCTGCTGGCCGCGACCGGAATCCGCACCCGGAGCCGGGCACGAGGCTTCTCTGCGGGCCACGGGCCAGGGGCCCACGGGCCACAGGTCACGGGCCCCGGGCCTGGTGCCGTCCGGCGGCGCGAGGCTGGGCGCGACAGTACGTTCGCGCCGCCGGACGGGGTCCTCGGGGGGCGTGGCCGAAGCCGGGATCCGGCAGGAGCCAGGGCGTGGCCGCAGCCGATGTGTGGCTGGGACCGCGGCGGTCGCGACGGACCGGAGTCACCCTTCCCTCAGGTCGAGAAGGGGGAACCGGATCCTTCACCACCGCACCGGCTCGCGGGCCGCCGCGGTCCTCACCCGCCCGGACCGTGTCCGCTACGGCCACCCCTCATCCGGGCCGTTCGTGACGTGGTCCGGGAGCTCAGCTCTCCGAACGCGGATCCGGACCGTGGCGGCGCCTGGGCGCGACAGGACAGATGTCGGCGCCGCCACGGCCCGGACGTTCGAGGTGCCCGGTCAGACCCGGGCGCCGGAGAGGCGTTCGACCGCGCGCAGCAGCGCGGAGTGGTCCAGGCCGCCGTCGCCCTGCGCGCGCAGGCTCGCGACGAGCTGGGCGACCACGGCTCCCACCGGCAGCGCGGCGCCCACGGAGCGGGCGGCGTCCGTGACGATGCCCATGTCCTTGTGGTGCAGGTCGATACGGAAGCCCGGCTTGAAGTCGCGGTTCAGGAAGTTGTCCTTCTTGCGGGCCAGCACCGTCGAGCCCGCCAGACCGCCGCCGAGGACGTCGAGCGCGGCGCTCAGGTCCACGCCGGAGCGCTCCAGGAAGACCACGGCCTCGGCGCACGCCTGGATGTTCACGGCCACGATCAGTTGGTTGGCCGCCTTCACGGTCTGGCCCGAGCCGTGCGGACCGCACCGCACGATGGTCCGGCCGAGCGCCTCGAACAGGGGCTCCGCCTCGTCGAAGTCAGCGTGGTCACCGCCGACCATGATCGACAGCACCGCCTCGATCGCCCCGGCCTCGCCGCCGGACACCGGGGCGTCCAGGACACGGACACCCTCCTCGGCGCCGGCCTCGGCCAGGTCCACCGAGGTCCGCGGGGTGATCGAGGACATGTCGATCAGCAGCGTGCCGGGCCGCACGTTCTCCAGGATGCCGTCGGGACCGTACGCGATGGCCTCGACCTGCGGGGAGGCGGGCACCATCGTGATCACCACGTCGGCGTCCCGTACGGCCTCGGCGATCGAACCGGCGGCGGTGCCGCCCGCGGCGGCCAGGCGCTCCAGCTTGTCCCGTTCCAGCGTGTAGCCCGTGACGTCGTACCCGGCCTTGATCAGGTTCTCCGACATGGGCGAGCCCATGATGCCGAGCCCGATCCACGCCACCTTGGGCAGGTTGTCGCTCATGAGGGTGCCTCTCTGGGAAATCTGCTGCTTCGTCGGGGTGCCGCTCAGCGGGCGGCCCGGGCCGTGGCGGGCAGCCAGTCGAACGCCCGCGCGCTCGGCCGGTCGCCCGGCTTGTACTCCAGGCCGACCCAGCCGGCGTATCCGGCCTCGGCGAGCTGGTCGAGGAGCTCTTCGAGGGGGAGCGCGCCGGTGCCCGGCGCGCCGCGTCCGGGGCTGTCGGCGATCTGCACATGCCCGGTCCGGCCGGCGTAGGCGGCGATCACCCGCGGCAGGTCCTCGCCGTTCATGGCGAGGTGGTAGAGGTCCATGAGGAACCTGGTGTTGCCGAGGCCGGTCGCCGCGTTGACCTTGTCGACGACCGCGACCGCCGCCGGGGCGCTCACCAGCGGATAGTCCGGAGACTCCCGCTCGTTGAGGGCCTCGACGAGCAGGATCGCGCCGATCCGGTCGGCGGCCCGGGCCGCGAGGACCAGGTTCTCCAGCGCCAGCGCGTCCTGCTCGTCCGGGTCCACCCCGGGGAGGCGATTGCCGTACAGGGCGTTGAGCGCCGTGCAGCCCAGCGAGCCGGCGAAACCGGCGGCCACATCGATGTTGGCCCGGAACCGCTCGGACTCCTCGCCGGGCAGGGACAGGGCGCCCCGGTCCGGGCCGGGGAGCCGGCCGGCGTAGAAGTTCAGGCCGGTCAGCCGGACACCGGCGGCCTCGATCGCCGTCCTCAGGGCGTCGAGATCGGACCGCTCGGGGGTGGGGGAGTCGACCCAGGGCCACCACAGCTCGACCGCGGTGAAGCCCGCCGCGGCCGCGGCCGCCGGGCGCTCCAGCAGCGGGAGTTCCGTGAAGAGGATCGACAGATTGACGTTGAAGCGCTGGTCCGCGAATCCCATGAGGTCCGCTCTCCTTTCCGTAATGCGGAAATTTGTTTCTGCTTAATGGAAGATTGCAGTGGGGTCGTCGGCGTTGTCAAGGGGGGTCCCGGCGGAAAGCCGTGGGTGCGGCCCGCTCCGGCCGCAGGGGGCTTGCCGGGGCGGCCGCGGCGGGCAGTAGGTTGAGCCCGTGCGATTGAGAGTGGAGTTCACGACCGAGCCCTTCGATCTCGACGAGGCCCCCCGGCACGCCCTGGTCGCCCGTGAGGTCATCGAGGCGGCCGAGCTGGACGCCGTGGACGTCGGCCCGTTCGGCAACACCGCGGAAGGCGGTGCGGACGCCGTGCTCACCGCCGTCGAGGCGCTGCTGCGCCAGGTCCTGGACGCGGGCGCCACCCGGGTCTCGCTCCAGGTCAACGTCGTCGGGGCGGCGGGGGAGGGCGATAAGTGACCGGAATCGCGGACGACCCCTTCGTCGCGGCGGTCAAGCCGCTGGTCGACGCCATGGGCGGCGAGATGCTGCCGCCCGGGCAGGCCGGCGTCGACGACGTCGTCCTGTCCTGGGAGGGCGCGGACGTCGTCGCCGTGCGCCTGCCTCAGCTCGCCGACTCGCTCGACCACATCCTCGCCGCCCTGGAGCGCAAGCGGGGCATGCCGCTCGCGGAGCTCGACCGCAAGGCCAAGCAGGAGATCGTGCGCATACTGGAAGCCCGCGGGGCCTTCTCCGTGCGGCACGGTGTGGAGACCGTGGCGAGCGCGCTCGGCGTGAGCCGGTTCACCGTCTACAACTACCTGAACCGCGAGAAGGGCGCCTGACCGGCGCGAACACGCCTCCGGGCGGCAGGTGTCACCGGCCGCCACCCCGCCGCCGCCCGGACGACCGGGCGGCGGCTTTCGTCACCTCCCGTAACCCGAAGTTTTCAACAAAGTGTTGACGTCGCATCGCCGAGGGCGTTAGCTGTCCGCAGCCCGTCCAGCACACGGCCACGGAGGCTTCCCATGGAGTCGAGAACGGCATCCGGCGGCCTGGCCCGCCTCAACACCCTTGAGGAGTCCGCGGCCTTCGCCGTCCTCCACGAGGTGTGCGCCTCCCGGACGTGGGCCGAAAGGCTGCTCGCCGCCCGTCCCTACGCCACCGCCGAGGACCTGTACGCCGAGAGTGACGCCGCCACCGCGGGCCTCGCCACCGCCGACCTGACGGAGGCGATGGCGGGGCACCCGCCCATCGGACGGCCGAAGCCCGGCGACCCGGCCTCCTCGCGCGAACAGCGCGGGATGGCCGGCGCCTCCGCGGAGCTGAAGGAGGAGATGCTCGAACTGAACCTGGCCTACCAGGAGAGGTTCGGCCACGTCTTCCTCGTCTGCGCCACCGGCCGGACCGGGGAGCAGATGCGGGACGCGGTCAAGGAGCGGATCGGCAACCCGGCCGGGCGGGAGCGCGAGATCGTCCGCGTCGAACTGGGAAAGATCAACCGCATCCGGCTCGGCCGTCTCGTGAGGGACCCCGTGCAGGAAGAACTCACAGCGGACCCCGTACAGGAAGAAGAGGCATGAGCACCGACACCACGGCCTCCGTGTCCACCCACATCCTGGACACCAGCGTGGGCCGCCCGGCCCGGGACGTCGCGGTCCGGCTCGCCGCCCGCGCGGGGCGCGAGGGCGACTGGCGGGCGCTCGGCGGGTCCGCGACCGACGCGGACGGCCGGTGCAGGGACCTTCCGGCGCTGCCGGAGGGCACGACCCACGTACGGCTCGACTTCGAGGTCGAGCGGTACTTCGAGCAGGATCCGGCGACAACGACACAGCGAGCCGATGCGCAGCAGGACGCCCCCGCGAATCGGGACAGCGAGACGTTCTTCCCCGAGGTGACGATCACCTTCGCCGTCAGGCCGGGCGAGCACTACCACGTACCGCTGCTGCTCAACCCGTTCGGCTACTCCGTTTACCGAGGGAGCTAGCAGACATGACCGAACCTTCCCGCCAGGGCCGCCCGGTGCTCCTGGGGCAGAACCAGTACGGCAAGGCCGAGAACCGAGTCGTGCGGATCACCCGCGACGGCGCCACGCACCACATCAAGGACCTGAACGTGTCCGTCGCGCTGAGCGGCGACATGGACGAGGTCCACCTCTCCGGCTCCAACGCCAACGTCCTGCCGACGGACACCACCAAGAACACGGTGTACGCGTTCGCCAAGGAGCACGGCATCGAGTCCGCCGAGCGGTTCGGCATCCATCTGGCCCGGCACTTCGTGACCGCCCAGGAGCCGATCCACCGGGCGCGCATCCGGATCGAGGAGTACGCCTGGAAGCGCATCGAGGCCCCGGACGCCGCCTCCCGGGCCGCCGGCGCGGACGAGCCGAGGCACTCCTTCGTCCGCAAGAACCAGGAGACGCGCGTCACCCAGATCACCTACGACGGTGAGACGTGGGAGGTCGTCTCGGGCCTGAAGGACCTCGTCGTGATGAACTCGACGAACTCCGAGTTCTGGGGCTACGTCAAGGACAGGTACACGACGCTCCCGGAGGCGTACGACCGCATCCTGGCCACCCAGGTCTCCAGCCGCTGGCGCTTCAACTGGACCGGCGACGAAGAGACGATGCCCGACTGGGACAAGTCCTACGACGAGGTCAGGAAGCACATGCTCCAGGCCTTCGCGGACACCTACTCCCTCTCGCTCCAGCAGACCCTCTACGCGATGGGCGCGCGGATCATCGACCACCGCGACGAGATCGACGAGGTCCGCTTCTCGCTCCCGAACAAGCACCACTTCCTGGTCGACCTGACACCGTTCGGCCTGGAGAACGACAACGAGGTCTACCTCGCGGCCGACCGCCCGTACGGACTCATCGAAGGCACCGTCCTGCGCGACGGCCGCGAGCCGCGCATCCCCGTGGACCTGACCAACCTCTAGGCCGTGTCCGCCCCAGAACCGCCACGACAGATCCGGTCGTCACCCCCTCGGCCGCCGGGTCCGTCCGCCGATCCGGAAGAACGAGGAACCGCAGTGCCAGTCCAGCGCATCGTCATCGAGAACTGCGCCATCGCGACCGTGGACGCGGGCGACACCGAGTACGCCTCGGGGCACATCGTCGTCGCCGACAACAGGATCGAGTCGGTGGGTGCCGGAAAGGCCCCGGAGAACCTGGAGAACGTGGTCCGCCGCGTCGACGGCACCGGGCACCTGGCCACCCCCGGCCTGGTCAACACCCATCACCACTTCTACCAGTGGATCACCCGCGGCCTCGCCACGGACCACAACCTCTTCGACTGGCTCGTCGCGCTCTATCCGACCTGGGCGCGCATCGACGAGCGGATGGCCTACGTGGCCGCCCAGGGCTCCCTCGCCATGATGGCCCGTGGCGGCGTCACCACCGCCATGGACCACCACTACGTCTTCCCCGAGGGCTCCGGGGACCTGTCCGGCGCGATCATCCGGGCCGCCCGCGAGACCGGAGTCCGCTTCACCCTGGCCCGCGGCTCCATGGACCGCAGCCGGAAGGACGGCGGACTGCCCCCGGACTTCGCCGTCGAGACCCTCGAAGGGGCGCTCGCCGCCACCGAGGCGACCGTCGACGAGCACCACGACGCCTCCTTCGACAGCATGACCCAGATCGCCGTCGCGCCCTGTTCGCCCTTCTCCGTCTCCACCGAACTCATGAAGCAGGGCGCCGAGTTGGCGCGCCGCAAGGGCGTACGGTTGCACACGCACGGTTCGGAGACCGTGGAGGAGGAGCAGTTCTGCAAGGAACTGTTCGGCATGGGCCCGACCGACTACTTCGAGTCGACCGGCTGGCTCGGCGAGGACGTGTGGATGGCGCACTGCGTCCACATGAACGACTCCGACATCGCCGCCTTCGCCCGGACGAGGACGGGTGTGGCCCACTGCCCCTCCTCCAACGCCCGGCTGGCCGCGGGCATCGCCCGGGTCCCCGACATGCTCGCCGCCGGCGTCCCGGTCGGCCTCGGCGTCGACGGCACCGCGTCGAACGAGTCCGGCGAACTCCACACCGAGCTGCGCAACGCCCTGCTCGTCAACCGGCTGGGCGCCCACCGCGAGGCCGCCCTGAACGCCCGTCAGGCACTGCGCCTGGGCACCTACGGAGGGGCTCAAGTCCTGGGCCGGGCAGGCCAGATCGGCTCCCTGGAGGCCGGCAAGCTCGCCGACCTCGTGCTGTGGAGAATGGACACCCTGGCGCACGCCTCGATCGCCGACCCGGTGACGGCGCTCGTCCTCGGCGCCGCCGCGCCGGTCACCCTCTCGCTCGTGAACGGCCGTCCGGTCGTCGAGGACAGCCGCCTGCTGCTTGTGGACGAGGACGCCATCGCCCGTTCCACACGGGACGAGGCGCGGCGCCTCGCGCGGATCGCCGGTCAGGACTGACCCGCCGCAGAACTCCGGCCGAGGGGGACGGCCCTCGGCCGGTGGGCGTGGACCCGACAGGGGTCCGCGCCGGCCGCCTCCGGGGCCGGCCCCGAACGGGGCGGCCCCGGGGTGGTTGCCGTAGTCGAGGCTTTCACCGCCCACCCCCCCCCCGGGCCCGGTCCCCCCGGGCCCCCGGTGGGGTAGAGGGGCCCGAAAACAT
>NZ_JBHYXD010000067.1:0-30055 GCF_042751995.1 Streptomyces sp. NPDC059371
CCGGTACATCGATGCCCGTCGCCACCGACGCCCACCCCTCACCCAACGGCGACGGGCTGATGCACCGGCACGGCCCCGACCCACCCACCGGACGGGAACCGCGACGGCAGGCGCAGCGACCCTCAGTCCGTCACGTCGATCTCGTACCGGTTCGTCTCGACTCCCGCCGCCGTCACCACCTGCACCTCCACCCGCCCTGGCTCCACATCCACCGGCACAGGCACCGTCAGCACCGCGTCCGTGGGATTGCTGAACCCCCCGGACACCGGCACCAACGGCACATGCACATGCACCGCCCCGATCCGCACGACCATCCGCGACAGCCGGTCCGCGGTCTGCGCCCCGGGCGGCACGAACCCGGCACCCCGGATCTCGATGTCGTCCCCGGTGCGGATGGGCGCGTCCAGATCGCCCGCCTCACGGGACCGGACCACGGAGAGGATCACCGGCCGCCCGCCCTCGGCGTACTTCCCGGCGAGATAGGTCGCGGCCGACACCAGCACCAACAGGGCCAGCCCCCACGGAAGATCGGGCAACTGCGAGGGACGCCGAGCCAGCCGCACCGCCGCGAAGACGAGAGCGACCCCGCTGATCACGACGTACTGGATGTCGGCGAAGCCGCCCCGCCCCGAGTCGTCGGTGAGCAGGTCCGCCGCCCGCGGCCGGTCGCCGCGGATCTTCTGGAGCCGCTGCCCCAGCACCCTCAGCCCGACCACCCGCCGCACGAGCACGGCGACCCCGCAGGCCACGGCGACGACGGTCACGACCCCGGCGGCACGGGCGAGTTCGAACCCGGCGATGAGTTCGTCCCGGCGGTCGTGCGCGGAGGCCGCGACGAGCTGGCCCACCAGCACGAGCACCGCGTACACCACGAGCAGCACCCAGCCGGCGGCCACCGCCCGGGAGGTGGAGAGCCGGTTGTCCTCTCCGATGACCGGCGCGAGAGCCCCGCCCCGCGCCCGGTGCAGCCAGGCCGCCCCGGTCAGCAGCCCGGCCAGCACGACCGCGGCGAGCAGCCCCGCCGTCCGCGCCGCCGTCCAGCCGGCCCCGATCGCGGTGAGCGCCTGCACGAGCAGCAGGACGACGACGGCGGCCCAGACGGTGTACGCGGTGTACCGCCACAGCCGGACCAGCCACGCCTCGCCCTCCAGACGCCCGCGTTCGGCCACGAGGTCCGCGGACTGGGTGAGTTCGTCGGACACCCACTGCCGGGACGCGGAGGCGGAGTGCGCTACACCGGCGGGCAGCCCCTGCCCGGACGCCAGCGCGTCGCGCTTGGCGAGGAACGCGGCGACCGCCCGCCGGTGCCCCGTACGCGCCCCGTGCGGACAGTCCCCGCACGTACAGCCGCCCTCGTGCCCGCCGGGCCCCCCGCCCGGCTCACCGACCGTCCCGCCACCCGGACCGCCGGCGGAGCCACCGCTCCGCCCGGTGCCCGACCCGGACCCCGGCCCGGCACCGTGCCCCGCACCGTGTCTCGCCTCCTGCACCGCCACGCCAACTGCCGCCTTCCCGCGCCAGAACAAACTCCGTAGAGCCGGAATGTCACGAACATCCGGCTGCCGCGCCCCCACCCGACAACTCTCCTGTGACGAAAGCGAATTGTGCCGTACTCGGCACCCCGCGCACGCGTCAGGTCGGTTCGGCGCGGGTGAAGCGAGGTACCCGTTGTTGACCCGGCGACGGACGACGCGACGTTGCGAACACGCCCTAGCTGAGCAGATCGGGCTCGCTGCGGCTGATGTCCTGCCACAGGGGCTGGTAGTTGATCCACGCCACCAGGTCGCCGCCGAGCTGCTCGCGGGTGGCGACGGCCTGCTTGTGGTCGATGACGAGGGG
Source organism: Streptomyces sp. NPDC059371 (assembly GCF_042751995.1). Classification (NCBI taxonomy): domain Bacteria; kingdom Bacillati; phylum Actinomycetota; class Actinomycetes; order Kitasatosporales; family Streptomycetaceae; genus Streptomyces; species Streptomyces sp. NPDC059371. The sequence continues at coordinate 1,840 of NZ_JBHYXD010000067.1, forward strand.
CCGTCCTGCGGCCTTCGCGGTGAGCTGGACCTGGCTCGACCGTTCCATGGACAGGAACCACCAGGCCGCCGCGTCCACCGAGTCCCCGACGGTCAGCAGCCCGTGGTTGCGCAGCACCAGCGCCTTGCGGGTGCCCAGCGCGGACGCGATCCTGCGGCCCTCCTCGGCGTCGACGGCGACCCCGGAGTAGGTGTCGTACAGCGCGTGATCCTCGTAGAAGGCGCAGCTCTCCTGGGTGATCGGGTCGAGCAGGTCGCCGAGGGCGGCGAGGGCTCGGCCGTGCACGGAGTGGCAGTGGGCGACGGCGACGACGTCGGGGCGGGCCGCGTGGACCTGGGAGTGCACGGTGAACGCGGCCTGGTTCACGTGGTAGCGGCCCTCGATCACCTGGCCCTCCTGGTTGGCCATGACCAGGTCGCCGACGGTGACGTGCTTGAACGGCATGCCGAACGGGTTGACCCAGAAGCAGTCGCTGTACTCCGGGTCGCGCGCCGTGATGTGTCCGGAGACGCCGTCCTCGAAACCGAGCCGTCCGAACAGCCGCAGCGCGCCGGCCAGCCGCTCCTTGCGGTGCCGCCGTTCGTCGTCCAGCGATTCGTGCATCGGCGGCATGGCGAAGCGGAGCTGGTCGGTGGGGCGGGGCAGCGGCGGAGTGGACCCGTGCATATGTCCTCCAGCACTGGCGTGTTCGGTACGAGCGGAAGTTACCCGGGGTCAGCGCAGGAGAACAGGGGTGTTCCGTGAGAGAAAAATCTGGAACGCCGAGGAATACAGGCAATACCCGACAGGAGATGTCGGGTATGCGCGTCAGACTCGCAGCATGAACTGGGCAGCACTCTCCACGGCCGAACCGGCCTTCGCCGGCACCGTCGAACAGCGCTTCGGCGCCTTCACCCACCATGTCCTCGCGACCCTCCGCAAGGACGGCTCGCCCCGCACCTCCGGCATCGAGGTGCGCTTCCTCGACGGCGAGCTGTGGCTCGGCATGATGCCGGACTCCCTCAAGACGCTGGACCTGCGCCGCGACCCGCGCTTCGCGCTCCAGGCGAACCCGGGGGCCGGTACGGACATGGGCGGCGGCGATGTACGGATCAGCGGGCGGGCGGTCGAGGTGGGCGACGGTGTCCCCGCCAAGGCGGCGTACGTGAAAGAGGTGGAACCGCCGGAGCCGTTCCACCTCTTCCGCACCGAGCTGACGGAGGTCACTCGGACCTATGTCGAGGACGAGACGTATCTCGTCGTCCAGGTCTGGAAGCCCGGCGCGCCGGTGCGCACGCTCAAGCGGACCTGAGGCGGGAGGGTCGCTCCCGCCCGTGGGAGGACTACTCCCACTCGATGGTGCCCGGGGGCTTGCTCGTCACGTCGAGCACGACGCGGTTGACGTCCGCGACCTCGTTCGTGATGCGGGTCGAGATCTTCGCCAGGACGTCGTAGGGCAGCCGCGACCAGTCGGCCGTCATGGCGTCCTCGCTGGACACCGGACGCAGCACGATCGGGTGGCCGTAGGTCCGGCCGTCGCCCTGGACACCCACGCTGCGCACGTCGGCGAGCAGGACGACCGGGCACTGCCAGATCTCGCGGTCGAGACCGGCGGCGGTCAGCTCCTCGCGGGCGATGGCGTCGGCCTGGCGGAGCAGGTCGAGACGCTCCTTGTTCACCTCGCCGACGATCCGGATGCCGAGGCCGGGGCCGGGGAACGGCTGGCGCTGGACGATCTCCTCCGGCAGGCCGAGCTCCTGGCCGACCATCCGGACCTCGTCCTTGAACAACTGGCGCAGCGGCTCGACGAGCTGGAACTCCAGGTCCTCGGGGAGGCCGCCCACGTTGTGGTGGGACTTGATGTTGGCCGTGCCGGTGCCGCCGCCGGACTCGACCACGTCCGGGTAGAGCGTGCCCTGCACGAGGAACGCGACGTCCTCGCCCTCGGCGGCCTCGGCGATGATCTCCGCCTGGGCCTGCTCGAAGACGCGGATGAACTCGCGCCCGATGATCTTCCGCTTCTCCTCGGGGTCCGAGACGCCCTTGAGCGCGGTGAGGAAGCGCTCCTCCGCGTCCACGACCTTGAGCTGCACCCCGGTCGCGGCGACGAAGTCCTTCTCGACCTGCTCGGTCTCGCCCTGGCGCATCAGACCGTGGTCGACGTACACACAGGTGAGCTGGGAGCCGATGGCCTTCTGCACGAGGGCCGCGGCGACCGCCGAGTCCACTCCGCCGGACAGACCGCAGATCGCGCGCTTGGTGCCGACCTGCTCGCGGATCAGGGCGACCTGCTCGTCGATGACGTTGCCGGTGGTCCAGGTCGGGGTGATACCCGCGCCGCGGTACAGGAAGTGCTCCAGGACCTGCTGGCCGTGCGTGGAGTGCATGACCTCGGGGTGGTACTGGACGCCGTAGAGCTTCTTCTCGTCGTTCTCGAAGGCGGCGACCGGGACGACGTCCGTGGAGGCCGTGACGGTGAAGCCCTCGGGAGCGGCGGAGCAGGCGTCGCCGTGCGACATCCACACCGGCTGCTCGTCCGGGGTGCCCTCGAAGAGCGTGGAGCCGGACTTCGAGACGTGCAGCGGCGTACGGCCGTACTCGCGGGCGCCGGTGTTGTCGACCGTGCCGCCGAGGGTCGTCGCCATCAGCTGGAAGCCGTAGCACATGCCGAAGACGGGGACGCCCGCCTCGAAGAGCTCGCGGTCCAGGCGCGGGGCGCCCTCCGCGTAGACCGACGAGGGACCGCCGGAGAGGATGATCGCGGCCGGGTTCTTGGCGAGCATCTCCTGGACCGGCATGGTGCTCGGCACGATCTCGCTGTAGACCCGGGCCTCACGGACTCGACGGGCGATGAGCTGGGCGTACTGCGCACCGAAGTCGACGACCAGAACGGTGTCGGTGGCGGCGGGGGACGCTTCTGGCACGGTCTGCCTTCCGGCGGTGAGCAAAAGGGTGTGTACGGCCGATTCTACCGGGGGCCGGGGTGGGCCTGGCGCCCGCGGGGTTCCGGGGGCCGCGGGGGCCCGGCGTCCACGGGGTTCCGGACGCCGGGTCTCACCATCCGAACCGTCTTGGCCGGCGCCGCCGCGGGCGTGCATACTGCCGTCATGCTCACGCACGCGACCTTCCTGTTTACCTATGGCAACCGGCCCACCGGCTGCCATGGTCGTGCTGCTTGAGCAACTGACAAGCGACTTCCCAGGCGCCCCGGGCCGACAAGGCCCGGGGCGTCTGCCGTTTCCGGGCCGGATCGCTCCGGGGCACCCCTTCCACCGAGGAGCCCCACCATGGCCGACGTACTCGACAAGACCGGCGCCCGCACCGACGAGGCCGCCGACGTGATCACCGGTGCCCGTGAACGCATCGACGCCCTGGACGACCGGATCATCGGTCTCGTGCAGGAACGGATGGCCGTCTCGGCCGTGATCCAGGAGGCGCGGATCACGTCCGGCGGCCGCCGGGTGAACCTCTCCCGCGAGATGAAGATCCTCGGCCACTACCGGGACGCGCTCGGCAAGCCGGGCACCTCGCTGGCCATGACCCTGCTCGAACTGTGCCGCGGCCGGATCTGAGACCCGCACCCGGCGTACGCACGTACGCATTCCCTCTCACCCGTACGGCGCGTATCCGGGGTGCCGCGGACTTCGTTTCTTCTGGTGTCCGTGTCAGCCAGGGGCGGGCCCGAAGGAACCACGCGTGGCTTCACTGGAGCGATGAGACGTACGGATCGTGCCGTGCGTCGTGGGACCTCGCTCCGGGTCGTGTGACCGGACGGCAGGGGACAGCAGCCCGGTCACTCAAGAGAACGGCCGGCCCCGGGGACGCCCGGGGCCGTCCGACGGACCCTTTTCAGGCCCCCGTCATGTGCGAAGGCGCCATGTGCGGAGGCACGGACGCGGTCAGGTGCGGCACATCAGGTACGGGACACCGTGCCGCATCCGGCCGTGCGGGAGGTCCCGAGTTCACGGCTGCGGTCGTACGGGTCGGTGGTCGGGCCGGTCGGCGCCGCGCCGGCGGGTGACGCCGAGCCGAACCGCGGGTGCAGGAACCCGTCGTAGACGTCACAGGCGGAGTTGCCGATGTTCTCGTCGTAGTGACTGATCGTCAATTTCCCCGGCGTGACCTGGTACTTCCTCGGGTCCAGGAACCCGACGTCGAGGACGCGGCGCACGATGGTGCGGGTCACCTCGTCCTTGTTCCCGTCGGCCGGGGACACCGGGTAGACGAAGGTGTAGTCGGCGTGGATGGCGACGGATCCCTCCTTGCCCGCCTTGAACGTGATCCGGCCGCGCACCTTGACCACCCGCCCGACCAGGCGCACCTCGTGGGGGTCGAAGCGGCTGAACAGGGTCAGCGGATCGTGCTTCTCGTCCGGCGCGCTCAGCCGGCGGTCGACGTCGTCGATCATGCGGGGCTGCTTGGGGTCGAGGACGGCGATGGCCGCCTCGGGACGCTCGCCGCGCAGGGTCGCCGGGTCGAGATTGGCCCCGACGAGCAGGTTCCTGGTCTGCCGCAGCGCGGTGGCCACCTGCGCCTTCGTGAAGGAGCCGACCGGCTCGGCCTTCGGGACGACGACGGCGTCGGCGCCGTCGGCCCAGCGCTCCGCGGGTGACCCGGCGAACGGCCTTTGCCTGGTGGGGGTGCGCGAGGCCGCGACGGAGGGCGGCGCGGTCGGGGCGGCGGTCTCGGCCGGCAGCTCGGGGCCGGCCGACGAGGACGCCGACGAGGTGCCGAAGAAATCGCCGGGCAGCAGGGACGGCTTCATCGCGACGACGGCCACGGCGACGGCGAGCGGGACCCCGAGGATCGCCCACAGTCTGCGGCGCCGGGCGGCACGCCCGTCCGTCTCGCGCCAGGCGGGACCCGTCCGCCAGCCCTCGGGCCCCACGGCCGGACGCGACTGCTTGCGGGCGGTCCGGCGGGCGGCCCGCGCGGCCTCCCGCTCGTCCTGCAGGCGCAGCCGTTCGGTCACCATGCGCGCCCGGGCGGACGGCTCCTTGGGCGCCGAGGCGCGGATGTCGCGCTCACTGTCGCGTGCGAAGCGTTCCCACACGTCGTCAGGAACCGTCGGCTCCCCGGATTCACCGGGCTGTTGATCAGACACGAAGCTCTTTCTAAGTGTCTCGAACGGGCGTGCGCAAGCCACACATGGATGTGACCCAGCACACATAAGAATCTCGTCAGATCCAGGACAACCATTCTCAGACTTCGCCGGTCTCACCTGCAGAACCAACGGTCACATCCGCGTTCACACGCGGACGGCCACCCACAAACTCCATAATCGCGCCGCGAGTTCACGGCGCACTGGATCACCGAGGTCTTCATGAAGCTTCGCCGTGCCATGGCCACTGCGGCCGCGACGGCTGTCATAGCACCGCTCGCGTTGCTGTCGGTAGCGCCGGCCGCGTTCGCGGAAGAAAGCCCGTCCCCGAGTGCGAGCGTGTCCGAGTCCCCGAGCGAGTCGGCGTCGCCGAGCGCGAGCGAGTCGGCTCCCGAGGCGACCGGCGAGGCGTCGGCCTCCGCGTCCGCCTCGGCCTCCGCCTCCACCTCCGCGTCCGCTCCGGCCCCGAGCGGCTCCGCCTCGGCGTCGTCGCCCGCGCCAAGCGCCTCCGAGTCCGAGTCGGAGTCCCCCGAGCCCGAGCCCTCCGAGTGCTCGGACTCCAAGGTCCAGGTCTCCATCAACGGCCTGCCCGGCAAGATCGCGGCGGGCAGCGGATGGCACAAGTTCTCCCTGGACGTCCTGAACAACTCGGACTCCACCCTGAGTGACCTCGGCTTCTTCGCGGGCGCGTCGCCCGACAAGAACGGCGAGGACATGTTCAAGAGCAAGCAGGTCCAGCTCCAGGCGTACAACCCGGACGACAAGGTCTGGGAGGACGTCGACTCCGAGGGATACGCCGTCGGCTTCGTCGGTTACACCGACGAGCTCAAGCCCGACTACGAGGTCGACATCCCGCTCCGCATCAACGTGAAGTCCAGCGCCCCGGTCGGCGCCGGCTTCTCGCTGGGCGCCAGCATCTACGGCGACGCCGACGCGGAGTGCACCGGCTTCGGCGAGGTCGCGTACAAGTTCCAGATCGTCGCGGCGGGCACGGACACCGACGGCACCAAGCCCCAGGGCGGCGGCAAGGTTCCGGTCTCGGACAAGCCGGCCGACAAGAGCAACACGCCTTCGGTCGACGGAAGCCTCGCCGAGACGGGCTCCAGCTCCGCGCTGCCGATGATCGGCCTCGCCGGCGGTATCGCCGTCGTCGCCGGTGCCGGTGCGCTGGTCGTCGTCCGCCGCCGCAAGGCCGGCGCGAACGCGTAACGCCGCAAGCCGACACGACCGACGCGTGCGTCGGTCACGTACGAAGAGAAGGACCTGCGCTCGGAGGGGGGCGCAGGTCCTTCTTTTCGCTGTACGGGCTTTCGCTGGCTGGGTTTCGCTGTACGGGTTGTGCGGGGCCTCGCGGTACGGGTTCTCGCGGTCGGGGCGGCCGGGGCTACGGCTTGGGCGGCATCGCCGGCATACCCAGGAACGGCAGCCGCAGTGCGCCGAAGGCGTCCGCGGGAACGACGGGACGGTGCGGCTCCACCGCCTTGAGACGCTCGTACGAGGCTCCCGGCGCCGGACGCGGATCGGCCTCGCCCTTGTTGGGCCAGAACGACATGGCCCGCTCGGCCTGCGCGGTGATGGTGAGCGACGGGTTGACGCCGAGGTTCGCGGAGACTGCGGCACCGTCGACGACGGAGATGCCCGGGTGGCCGTAGAGCCGGTGGTAGGGGTCGATGACGCCCTCCTCGGCACCGGCGCCGATCGGGCAGCCGCCCAGGAAGTGCGCGGTGAGCGGGGTGCCCATCAGCTCGCCGACATTGCTGCCCGGGAAGCCGTTGATCTCCTCGGCCAGTACGGAGGCGGCCTGCGAAGCGGCCTTGATCTGCTTGGGGTTGGGCGCGCCGTGCCCCTGACGTGCCGTCAACAGGCCCTTGCCCGCGCCCTTCGGCTTGAGATACGTCGTCAGGGAGTTGTCGAGGGACTGCATCACCAGCCCGATGATGGTGCGTTCGGACCAGCGGCGGTTGGAGAGCGAGCGGAGCACGAGCAGGGGATGCCGGGCCGCGTTGACGAACCAGCCGGCCACCCTCGACGAGCCTTCGGCGTAGGGGACTTGGAGGATGGACATGCCGCCCATCGCGTTGGAGCCCTTGCCGTAGCGGACGGGTTCGATGTGGGTGTCCGCGTCCGGGTGGATCGAGGACGTGATGGCTACGCCCCGGGTGAAGTCGGCCTTCGCCCCGTGCGCCTTGCGGTAGCGGCGGTCGTCGGTCTGCGCGCCCACCAGCGCCTCGGAGTTGGTGCGGGTCAGCTCGCCGAGCCTCTTCGACAGATGAGGGAGCTGACCGCCGGCCTTCATGCGGTGCAGCAGCGTCTGGGTGCCGTAGGTGCCGGCCGCGAGAACGACCCGGCGCGCCGTGAACGTCCGCCCCTGACCCTTGCGCCGGTTGTCGGTCGGGAGGGTCCGGACGGCGTAGCCGCCGCGTGAGTCGTCGGTGACGGACACGACCGTCGTCATGGGATGGACGACGGCGCCCGCCTTCTCGGCGAGGTGCAGATAGTTCTCGTTGAGGGTGTTCTTGGCGCCGTGACGGCAGCCGGTCATGCATTCGCCGCACTCGGTGCAGGCCTTGCGCGCGGGCCCGGCACCGCCGAAGTACGGGTCGGAGACCTCTTCACCGGGCTTCGCCCCGGCCGAGCCGTCCGCGTCCTGTCCGTCGCCGAAGAAGACACCGACCGGCGCCATGTGGAAGGTGTCGCCGACCCCCATGCGCTCCGCGGCGGCCTTGAGGTGGACGTCCGACGGGGTCGTGGTCGGGTTGAGCCGCACGCCCAGCATCCGCTTGGCCTGGTCGTAGTACGGCGTCAGCTCCTCCTCCCAGTCGGTGATGTCCTTCCACTGCGGGTCCTCGAAGAAGGGCTTCGGCGGTACGTAGAGGGTGTTGGCGTAGTTGAGCGAACCGCCGCCCACGCCCGCGCCGGCGAGCACCATGACATTGCCCAGCAGATGGATGCGCTGGATGCCGTACATGCCGAGCCGCGGGGCCCAGAGGTAGTTCTTGATGTCCCAGGAGTTCTTGGGGAGCGTGTCGCGGGTGAAGCGCCGGCCGGCTTCGAGGACACCGACGCGGTACCCCTTCTCCGTCAGCCGCAGGGCGGTGACGGAGCCGCCGAAGCCGGATCCCACGACGACGACGTCGTAGTCGTACGTCTCGTCGTCCGGCTGTTCGTCCGGCTGTTCCTGGACAGAGCTCTCCTGTGACACGTGCCGCTCTCCTCGTTGAGACCGTCGAGACCGTTCAGAACCGCTGATGACCGTTGGGGATCCGTTCGAGAACGGGGGCTACCGCAGCCGGAGCGCCTTCATGACCTTCAGGCTCCGGCTCATGAACGCCGCGTACTTCTCGTCGTCCATGCCGAGGGACGGCGCCATCGGCAGCAGCCGCTGGTGGGCGACGGTCTGCGCCTCGGTGTACTTGAGGATGCCCTCGGAGCCGTGCCGGCGGCCGAGGCCGGAGTCCTTCATGCCGCCCATCGGCGACTGGACACTGCCGTACGCGGGCGCGTACCCCTCGTTGACGTTCACCGTTCCGGTGCGCAGCCGGGCCGCGAGCGCGCGACCGCGCCGGCCGTCCTTCGTCCAGACGGAGGAGTTGAGGCCGTACGAGGTGGAGTTGGCGCGCTCGACGACCTCGTCCTCGGTCTTGAAACGGTAGAGGGAGACGACCGGGCCGAACGTCTCCTCGGCGCAGACGGCCATCGGGGCCTCCACTCCGTCGAGGATGGTGGGCTCGTAGAAGTACGGGCCCACGTCGGGCCGGGCGACACCGCCGGCGACGACCCTGGCCCCCTTGGCGACGGCTTCCTCGACGTGTCGCGTCACGGTTTCGAGCTGGCGCTCGCCGACCAGCGAGCCCATGTCCGCCCCGTACGCGAGGGACGTGCCGAGCCGCATGGCCCGGGTCCGGGCGGCGAACCGCTCCGTGAACGCGTCGGCTATGGACTCGTGGACGTACAACCGCTCGATGGAGATGCAGAGTTGGCCGGCGGAGGAGAAGCAGGCCCGGACGGCGCCGGCGGCGGCCTTGTCGAGGTCGGCGTCCTCCAGGACCACCATGGCGTTCTTGCCGCCGAGTTCGAGGGAGACGCCGACGAGACGGGCGGCCGCGCCCTGGGCGACCTCACGGCCGGTGCGGGTCGACCCCGTGAAGGAGACGTAGTCGGCGTGCCGGACGACCTCGGGTCCGACGACCGGTCCGTCGCCGATGACGACCTGGAAGATCTCGGCGGGCAGCCCGGCCTCGACGAGCAGGTCACGCGCCCACAGGGCGGTGAGGCAGGTCTCGGTGTCGGGCTTCATGACGACCGCGTTGCCCGCGACGAACGCCGGCAGCGCGTCGCCGACCGACAGCTCCAGCGGGTAGTTCCAGGGCGCGATCTGCCCGACGACACCGCGCGGGTGACGCAGCTCGGTGACCTTGGTGAGGGTCGGCATCGCGCCCGCGTGGCGCTTGGGGCGCAGGTAGGAGGGCGCCTTGAGCCCGTAGTGCCGCGCGGCGATCAGGACGGCCTGGACCTCTTCGTGGGCGTGCAGCCGGGCCTTGCCGGTCTCCAGCTGGATGAGGTCCAGGACCTCGGCCTGCCGCGCGAGCACGAGGTCGTGGAAGCGGAGCAGGACGGCGGCGCGGCGCCGGACCGGAGTGCCCTCCCAGGCGCCCTGGGCGGCACGGGCCCGCTCGAAGGCCTTCTCGACGTCCGCGGGGGTGGACTCGGGCACGTCGGCGAGCTTCTCACCCGTGAACGGCGTGTGGTTGGCGGTCCGCCCGGACCCGGTCACTCCCTTGACGAGCTGCGCGACGAGCTCGGGGGTGACCACATCGGCGGCGGTACGGGCGCCGGCCGGGGCGGGGGCGAGGGGGTTGGTGCCGAGGGCGACGGGGGCCACGGTCGCGTCGGCAGCGGCGGCCTCGTCCGCGACAGCGGCCTCGTCCGTAGCGGCGGCCTCGTCCGTAGCGGCGGCCTCGTCCGTAGCGGCGGTCTCGTCCGCGACGGCGGGCGTCTCGTCGGCGCCCGCCGCGTGGGCCGGGGCGCCGGTCGCGTCGGCCGAAGCGGCGGTCGCGAGGTCAGTGTCGGCCGACGCGGTGGTCGCGGCGGCGGACGTCAGGTCCGCGCCGGTCGCGGCGGCCGCGCCGGCCACTGTCTCGGTACCGGCCGTCTCATCGGCGCCGGTGCTTTCCGTGGCCTGCTCCGCGGCCTGCGAGTCCGTCATGAGCCGCAGGGTATGCCCACTCGCTCCCTTTGGGTACCCGTCGGTAATGGCCTTTCACGGAGTGCTCACACACTGCCAGTGATCACTGGCAGCGAATGCGCTGATCAGGGCGTTGTCGGTCCGACGATCACCCGTCGATCGGTTCTCACGGTTTGTCGACGTCCAGGTTCGCGATCGCCGCGTCGGCGACCTCACGGCCCCGCGCGGTGAAGTCGCCGTCGCCCGGATAGCTGATCGTGAGCTTGTACATGTCCCCGGACTTCGACTTGAAGTAGAAGAGCCGCACCTCGCGGGGACGGGGATGCTGACTGTCGTCGGTCTTGTAGGTCACCGTGTTCTCGGCGGACTCCCGGCCCCGGTACGTCGCCCTCGCGTCCGGCTTCGTCCGCGGCCCCGCCGGCATGTTCAGCTCGTAGGCGCCGCTCGCCTTGAACGTACCGTCGTCCGCGTACATCTCGGCCCTGGCGGAGTCCTTGATCACCTTGCTCGCGTCCTCGGACTTCAGGGCGAGTCCCAGCCCGATCCAGATGCTCCCGCTCCAGTCGGTGTACGTGACCCAGTGCCCCTTGTCCGACGCCCGGTCCGGTGTCCCCTCCTGGTACTCGGCGGGCACCGCCAGCGTCGCGGCGACATCGGCCACGTGCCGCTTCTTCCAGCCGTCCGGCAGCGGACCGGCGAACGGGTCCGCGATCACCACGTACGCCGTCACCGCGGCCGCCACGACCGCCGTGGCGACCGCCGCCGCGAGGCCGATCAGGGTCTTGCGGCGGATACGGATGCCCCCGCCGGACGCCGGGGTGCCCTCCCGGTCGGCGACGCCCTCCATCCGCGTGACCTGCGTCGACGCGAGGACGGGCGGCCGTACGGCCTCCTCCAGGAGACGCCGGACCTCGGCCGCCGCGGGACGGTGGGACGGTTCCTTGGCGAGCAGGCCGTTGATGGCCTCCGTGAGCGGGGCACCCGCCGAGGCGGGCGCGGCCGGTGTCGCGTTGAGGACCGACTGGAGCGTGGCGGGCGTGTTGCTGCGCCGGAACGGCGAGACGCCCTCGGTGGCCGCGTAGAGCACCACGCCGAGCGACCAGAGGTCGGAGGCGGGACCCGGGCGCACGCCCAGCACCCGCTCCGGGGCGATGTACTCGGGTGAGCCGACGAAGCCGCCGGTGTCCGTCAGGTTCGTCTCGCCCTCGATGCTGGCGATGCCGAAGTCGGTGAGCACGACACGGTCGTGCGGGCCGAGGAGCACGTTGTCGGGCTTGACGTCACGATGCAGGACGCCCGCCGCGTGCGCCGCCTCCAGGGCGCCGAGGACCTCCAGGCCGATGCGCGCGGTCTCGCGGCTGCCGAGGGTGCCCTCCCTGAGGGCGTCGCCGAGCGAGCGCCCCCGCACCAGCTCCATGACGATCCAGGGCTGTCCATCCACGACGGCGACGTCGTGGACGTTCACCACGGCGGGATGGTCGAGCCGGGCCGCCGCGCGGGCCTCGCGCCGCATCCGCTCGTACGCGGTGGCCCGTTCGCGCTCGGGAAGATGATCCGGGACACGCGGTTCCTTGACGGCGACCTCGCGCTCCACGGTCTCGTCCCTGGCCCGCCACACCGTGCCCATGCCGCCGTGCCCCAGCTTGGCGAGCAGGCGATAGCGCCCGGCGATGAGCCGGCCCGTCCCCGGCTCATCCGGGGACCCCGGCGCGGGAGTCCCCGGCGGGCCCGCGACGGTCCGGGCGGGCGTGGCATACGGATTGCCCGGGTACGGCACGGCGACCGGGCCCGCCGCCCGCCGCTCCGGCACCGGGGGGCCCGGCCGCGGGTCCGGCACGGCACTCCTGGGGTCCGGGACCAGGGCCGCCGGCGGCCCGGCCTGCACCGTGGCACCCAGGTGTGGGTCCGGGGCCGGCGGGTCCGGGGCCATGGCGCCCGGCTGTCCGCCTCGCACCGCCCGTCCAGGTGGTTGCAGACCGAAACTCGTCGGCTCGTCGCCCCCGTGAGGGACTCCCCCGTCGTCGCTCATGCCCCCATCTGTATCGCGGCGGACGCCCGGCCAACCAGCCTCTTCGCCCACCGGTCACAGACCCGTGACGCACCTCGTCCCTTATCTCCCCTTTACGGGGTTACGGGGTTACGGGGTTACGAGGCCGCGAACGTGTCCACGGCCACGTCGAAGTACTCCTTCGCCTCCGTCACCCGGCCCACGGGCGCGGAGACCCAGACGTCGTACATCCGGCCGCCCTCCTCCCAGCACAGGTCGTAGGTGTGCCGCGGGCCCTCCGCCGTGGTGAAGCCGTTCCAGGTGAACTCCCAGAGGGCGGCGGTGTTTCCGTCGTGCACGGTCCGCGTGACCCTGCCGTCGCGGTATCCGGGGTTGCTGGAGGGCCCGTCGGCGTCCGCCCTGCGCATCACGCCGAGCGGACCACCCGTCGCGGGATCGGCCACCTTGATGCCGATGCGGAAGACGTCCCCCGACGACATGTAGAAGATCCGCTCGCCCTGCGGTTCGCGCGTGAACCCGTCGGGCACGGCGAGCGAGAAGCCGTTCGGATCCGGGGCGACGCGGTAGCCCGAGGGCGCGGTGCGGGCGGTGGCGGAGGGCGTCCGGTGGCTGGTCACCGTGACGGTGGGGCCGGCGCCCGTGGGGCCGGCGCCGGTGGGCGGGGTCGACGGCGTGCCGGACACCGAGGGCTCGCCGGAGGAGGTGCCCTGTGTCCGGGGCGTGCCCGGCGCGCTCGACGAGGCCGGTTTCCCGTCCCCGCCGCCGCCCATCAGCAGCGCGGCCGCCGACACCCCCGCACCGGCCATCGCGGCGACCAGCGCGGCGGCGACGAGGAGACTGCGCGTGGACTGCCGGGGCGGCGGGTCGGACACGGTGCCGCCGGAGGCCGGCGACGGCTCGGGCGCGGGTCTGCGCAGCGATACGTGGGGCACGTCGCGCCGCGTCGGCGTGTACGGGACCAGCAGCCGCGGCGTACGGCCGGTGTCCCGGTAGGCGCGCAGCATCCGCTCCGCCTCCGCCGCATCGAGCCGCCGCTCCGGATCGCGCTCCAGCAGCCCTCGTACGACGGGCAGCAGCGGCGCGGCCTGCGCGGGGGGACGGATCTCGTCGACGACGACGGCGTGCAGGATGCCGCCGAGCGAGTCGCGGCGAAAGGGCGAGGCGCCGCTCAGCACGGCGCACAGCAGCACACCGAGCGACCACAGGTCGGACTCGGGGCCGGTCCGTGCCCCGGCCATCCGTTCGGGCGCGGTGTATTCGGGCGAGCCGACGAACGCGCCGGTCTCGGTGAGCGTCGTCGCGCCCGCGACCTGGGCGATCCCGAAGTCGGTGAGGACGACGCGGTCGGTGCCCGCCTCGACGAGGACGTTGGCGGGATTGAGGTCGCGGTGCAGGACGCCCGCGTCGTGCGCGCGGCGCAGCGCGCCGAGCAGGTCGATACCGATGCGGGCGGCCTCGCGCGCGTCGACCGGCCCGTTCGCGGAGATCCGTTCGGCGAGCGAGCCGCCGTCGATCAGCTCCATGACGATGTACGGGCGTTCGTCGTCCTCGACGACGTCGTGGACGACGATGATGTGCGGGTGGTGGAGCTGGGCGACGGCCCGCGCCTCGCGCAGGGTGCGGTCGCGCTGGAGCCGGGACTCCTCCGCCGAGAGCGAGTCGTCGAGGGCCAGTTCCTTCACGGCGACCCGGCGGCCGAGCAGTTGGTCGGTGGCACGCCAGACGACGCCCATGCCGCCCCGGCCGATTCTCGCCTCCAGCCGGTAACGCCCCGCGATCACACGGACGTTCTCCCCCTCGGTCCCCATGGGTCTCATCATGCCCCACCGGACGGACACCCTCCGTGGCACCGACCGGCCAAGTATGCCGCCGCTCCAGGACAGCCGGTGGCTCACGCCTGGGGACCCGGGCTCGGGTCAGCCTTCCTGGAAGCTCTGCAGAATCCGTTCGAACTGCTTTTTGGTGGCGGTCCATTCGCCGGCGGGCGAGGACTCGTAGACGGCGTACTCGGTGCCGTCGCTCTTCATGTACCCGACGTCGATCGCACGGTAGGGCCCCGGGAAGTAGTGCGGCGCGTCCTTGGCCAGGGCGTCCCACGTGTACTCCCAGCGTGCACCCGGCTGGTCCCGGAAGAGCTCCTCCTTGAGGACCAGTTGGCTGTAGTCCCGCAGATGCGATGAGAGGTTCTCGTCCAGGTTGATCATGTGCTCGTACGAGGAGCTGAAGTCCGGCGCGGTGTCGACGGCGACCCGCACGAGGTGCTTGCCCTTGTCGGGTGTGAAGTCGACCTGCTGGAGGCCGTCCTGGTCGATGGAGACGGACCGCGTCCACCCCTTGGGCAGGGAGATGCTGAAGCCCAACGGGTCGTCGCGGCGCTCCCAACCGGCGGGAACCGACCCCTGACCGCCCTTGTCGCTCGGCTTGGAGTTCGGCTTGTCGCTCGGCTTTCCGTCGGCGCTCCCGGTCGACGACCCAGTGGCGGAGCCGTCGGGGCTGCCGCCCGTGCCGAAGTGCTGCAGCCCGACCGCGACACCCCCGCCGACGATCGTCGCCAGGGCGACGACCAGGGCGAACGTACGCAGGCGGTGCCGCTTCTGCGGTGCGGGCACGGGCTGGATCGTCACCGGCCGGTACGGCGTCGTGGCGGCCGTGTGCGCGCGGGTACCGGTACCGGTCCGCGGCTCCGGGGTGTCGTACCCCGCCTGCCCCGTAGGCGCGTACGACTGCGCCGCGTCCGGCAGTCGTCCCTCCGCCACGTCGACGAGCATCCGCTCGATCTGCTCGGAGGCGGGCCGTTCGGCCGGATCCTTGCGCAGCAGCGCGGCCAGGACCGGCCCCAGCGCCCCCGCGTTGGCCGGTTCGGCGGGTTCCTCCTCGACGACGGCCTGCATGGTGCCGATGGGCGAGGTGCGGCGGAACGGCGACCTGCCCTCGACCGCCGTGTACAGCGTGGCGCCGAGCGCCCACAGGTCGGATGCCGGGCCCGGGTCGTGGCCGCGCACCCGCTCCGGGGCGAGGTAGTCGACCGAGCCGACGACCTCTCCGGTGCGGGTGATGGTGGTGTCGCCCTCGATCTGGGCGATGCCGAAGTCGGTGAGCAGCACCCGGCTGTCGCGGCCGAGCAGGACGTTGCCGGGCTTGATGTCGCGGTGCAGCACGCCCGCCGTGTGCGCGGCGCGCAGGGCCCGCAGTACCCACAGGCCGATGCGCGCGGCCTCGCGCGGCTCGATGCGGCCTCGCTCCTTCACCGCGTCGGCCAGCGACTCGCCCTCGACCAGCTCCATCACGATCCAGGGGCGGCCGTCGTGATCGAGGACGTCGTGCACGGTGACGACGGCGGAGTGGTTGATGCGCGCGGCGGCGCGGGCCTCGGCACGGGTGCGGGCCAGCAGGACGCTCTGCTCACTGTCGGAGACGTAGAGCGCGGCGGTCAGCTCCTTGACCGCGACGGCGCGGTGCAGCACCTCGTCGTGGGCGCGCCAAACGCGGCCCATGCCACCGCTGCCGATGGATTCGACAAGCCGGTAGCGGCCCGCGAGGAGCAGGCCCTGCATCTGATTCACGTTTCCCCGCAATGGTCTTGACAGGGTCAGACTAAAGAGCGGTACCCACCCTGGGAACAAGCGGGGTCGTACGGAGACCGCACTGTGACGGTTGTCCCATCCCTGTACGGAAGGGAACCGTTTGGTGTTCAACGGCTCCCGCCTGGCCAAACACGGCGTGCGGCGGGCAAAAGGGTTGCTCAGCGGATGACTTGGTACGTCGACGACGCCTGCTCGTACAGCCGCGAGACCTCGTCGCGCTCGGCGTCCGGGCCGCGCACCTGCACCACGTGGTAGTGCCTGGCGATCAGGATCGCGAGGTTGCGCACGTAGAGCGAATGCCCCGCGGAGTCCTGCCAGGTGAACTGGCCCTCGGCCATCGCCTTGCCGCCCACGTCGATCCGCCGCATCCCGCTGGAGGTCGCCCAGGTCGAGTCCCGGAAGGGCTGCAACTCCTTCTCGCTCTCGCGCTGGTACGTCATCGGGTCGCTGCCGTACGTGGCGGTGCCGTCCCGGCCGGGCACGACGATGAGCTCGAAGTCCCCCTGGGAGTAGACGATCTGGCCCCGGCCGTTCTTCGGCGAACGCGTCCAGCCGCTCGCCACGGCGACCTGGAATCCGTCGGGGTCCTTGCGGAGGGTGAACCCGTCGGCGACGCCGGGATCGGCGGTCGTGTGCGAGGACGTCGAACTGGACTTCCCCGAGGGGCTCTTGGCGGGGTCCGGTGAGGTCTGGTCGGAGCCGGGCGCGTTGCTCGCGGTCGGGTCGCCACCGGGCTGTGTTGCGGGGTCCGCCTGTCCGGCGGCGCCGGTCCGCCCGTCATCGGTGCCGCTCCGGTCCGTCTTGGGCATGAAGACGACCGCGTACGTGACCGCGGCGGCCAGCAGGAGCAGGATCAGCAGGAGGAGGTTCCGGCCCAGCCGGCGCGGACCCGCCGCGTTCTCCCGCCTGGCCCGCTTGTGGCGGGCGTGCGCGCTGGTCGCGGGCAGTCCGGCGCGACGCCTGCGGACGAGTTCGCCCCGGCGCCGTACGATCGGCAGCCGGCTCGGGTCGACGGGCGGTACGGGCACGACGTGCGCCCCGGCCTCGGGCTCCGGCGCGGAGCGCACCAAGGACCGCAGCCAGCCGCGCAGTTCCTCGAAGTCGAGCCGTTCGGTGGGGTCCTGGCGCAGCAGCGACTCGACGACGGGCCGCAGCGGTCCGCACTCCTCGGCGAAGGCGGGCGGTTCCGCGCACACCAACTGGACCAGTTCGGCGGTGTTCTCCTCCGGGTAGGGAGCGTGTCCCTGGACGGCGCGGAAGAGCAGCGCGCCGAGTGCCCACAGGTCGGTCGCCGGTCCGATCGGAGCCGCCAACTGCCAGTTCTCGTGCACCGGTCCGGCCTGCTCCGGCGCCCAGCGTTCGGTGACCGGCCCGACGAGGGCCATCCGCGCCTGCCGGGCCCGCTCGGCCGCGAGCGCGGTGGCGGGCCCCCGGCGCGGCGGAGCTCCCGCGACCAGGTCGCCCCAGCCACCGCCGGGGCGGCCGGAGGGGTGCGGGGCGGGGGCGAGTCCCTGGGGGGTGCCGGGCGCGCGGGTGTGGCCGGGGGCCGGGAAGACGCCGGGCGTGCGGGCGTGTCCGGTGCCGGTGAATCCGCCGGGTGGTACGGGTACTTGGGTGCCGCCGGGTGCCTGGAATCCGCCGGCGGGCCGGCCGTCGTCCGGGGTCCGCTCGCCGCCGAGGGGCCGTCCGGGGGCCGGGACGCCGGGACGGCCGCCCTGTCCTGTGCCGTAGGGGGCCTGGCCCGGCGCGAGCGCGGAACGGCCGTACGCCGTGTCGCCGCCCGCCGGCCCCCCGCCGGAGGCTCCGGCAGGGCGCGGCTGGACTCCGTACCTGCCGGTGCCGCCGACTCCGTACGGGTCGGCTATCTGGCCCGGGGGCACGCTGTGCGACTGCGCGCCGCCGCCCTGGCCGGGCAGGTGCTGCGGGGTGTGGGCCTGGGACCCCGGCGTGTGCGGAGAGGCGCCGTACCGGCTGTCCTGGCCGGTCCGCTCGTCGGGGGCGGAGGGCCGGGGTGCCGGAAGGGCGAGCGGGTCGCCCCGGCGTTCTCCCTGTACGCGGGCGGCGGCACGCGCTCCGGCGCGGTACGCGGCGATGGCCCCGGCGCGCGCGGCACGGACGTCGTCCTCGGCGGCCTCGGCCTGCCCGCCCGTCTCCGGTCCGCCGTCCGGACCGGCGCCTCCCGCCGGACGGCCCGGACCCGCCGGACCGGCGGCTTCGAGGGCACGCGGTCCCCGGCCGGCCACGGGCGCGCCGGGGACCGGTGTCCCCGGAACCGGCGTTCCCTGCTCCGCGCGGGCCTCGATCGCTGCCCGCCGGGCCGCTTCGGCGTCGGCGCCGCTCGTGGCCGCGACGGCGACGCCGCGCGGGGCGCCGCCGAATCCGGCACCGGCGACGGGCCCCCGCCCGCCCGCGGCGCCCTGCCCGGCGCGGGGGCCGGATCCGTGAGCGGCGTGACCGGTCGTGAGGTCGTCGTCGGGCGCGGGTACCGGGTCGTACCCGCACAGCGCCTCTTCGGCGGCCCCGGCCGCCAGCCCGGTGAGCAGGACGCGGCCGTCGTCGCAGACGAGCACCGTGCGCACGGTGATGTTGCGGTGCACCCAGCCGTGCGCGTGCAGGACCCGCAGCGCGGTCAGGACGTCGGCGGCGACCTCCGCGGCGCGGTACGGGCTGAGCGGCTTCTCGGCGAGCAGCGCGGCCAGCGGCCTCGCGGGTACCAGCTCGCTGACGATCCACAGCGAGCCGCCCTCGGCGAACACGTCGAAGACCTGGTCGAGCCGGGGGTGGTCGGGAATCCGCGCGGCCGCCTGCGCCGCCTCGATCGCGCGGAGCACCGCCGGTTCGGTGGGCCGCCGCGTGGTGCGGGCCGACGCCCGCCGCACGCCGCCGTCCCGGGCCACGAACCCGTCGGGCAGCCCGTCCGCGTCGAGCACCTCGGCCTCGACGACCTCGGGCAACGGCACCTGCCGTACCAGGACTTCCTGCCCGCTGTAGGTGTCGAAGGCCCGGCTCTCGGCGAGTTCGTACTCGTCGGACGGCGGCAGGGGCAGGCGGTAGCGGTCGGCGAGTACCCGTCCCGCGTAGTCGTCCACGATGCTCCCCCAGCCGACCGGTTGGTCAATTCCGTTCGCCGTGCGTCCCGTTGTGGCTTCGTTCGGTCCGCAACCACTCACGATACGTGCCCGAGGCAACCCGCAGAGCGGTGATGCGAGATCTCGGGCATCGTTCGTCGCGGAACGTCACCTCGGCGAGCGGTACGTCATGACTTCGGCTGGAAGGTCCCGGACAGCGTGGCCCACGTGCTCTTGCGCAGCGCGCTCCCCCACGCGGCGTCCTTGGCCGTGTACATCAGCGCGTAGCCCTGATGCGCGTTCACCACGAAACCGCGGTCGATCGTGTGGAACTTGGTGCCGCCGTCCACGTAGGTGAACTCCCAGTCGGCCGTGTTCCAGCCTCGGTAGCTCACGCTCTCTATGTGGATCTTCTTGTACTGGGAGCGCGCCATATAGCGCTCCTGGCTGTTCCAGTCCGCGACCGGGTCGTCCTTGGGAGTCGACGTCCAGCCGACGAGGAGCTTCTGCCCGTCGGGACCGGTGAACCGGGCTCCCGTGCCGTCCTGGGACTCGTACTTCCATCCCTTCGGCAGCCCGATCGAGAAGCCCTGCCCGCTCCTGTACGTCGTCACGGCGGTGGAACCCGAGCCCGATTCCTTGCCGTCGCCGCCCGAGCCGGCCGAGTCGCCGGTGCTCGTGTCCGACGAGGTGCCGGCGTCGTCGTCCGAGCCGGAGCCCGACTTGTCGCTGTCCGTGCGGGCGGCGTCGCTCTTGCCCTTGTCGCCGCTCTTGCCCTTGCCGTCGCTCTTGCCGTCGTCGCCGCTCTTCCCGCTGCCGGCGGACGTTCCGGTGGAGGCGGTCGCCTTGGCTCCGCTGCCACCGCCCTTGGCGCCGTTGTCGTCGCCTCCGCCGATCGTGATGGCCAGCACGGTGCCGACCACGGCCAGCGCCACGACGATCGCGAGGATCACCAGCGTCCGCAGCGGCACGACATCGGTCAGCGAGGCCTTGGGCGCCGGACGCGCCGGGCGCTCGGGTGCCACCGGCCACCCGGACCCCGAGCCGCCACGCCTGCCGCCCGCGCCTCCGACGCCGGTCGCGGTGACGGAACCGGAGTTCCCGGCCTTGCCGTCGGAACCGCTCGGCTGACCCGGCACGGACGCGTTCACGGCGGTGGCCGCCACGGAGACGCCACCGGCCTGGCCGGCATCCGCTCCGGACCCCGAACCCGTCTGAGGGGAGGCCGTCTTGGCGGCCCCGGCCGTCTGCGCGGAATCCGGGCTGCCGGCCGCCTTGGCGCGGGCCGTCGCCGCCGAGGTGGCCGCCGCCGTTGCGGCCCCGGCCGCGGTCGCGGCCTTGCGCACCGAACGCAGGGCCCCGCGCAGCCGCTCCGCGGGCTCCTCGCCCTTCTTGGCGCCGGACGAGCCGCCCCGCCGGGCCGGTTCCTCCGGCAGCGGCGGCATGGCTACGACCTTCGTCGCGTCCGCCGGCTCCGGCACGCTCCGCTCGGGCTCGGGCGCGCGCAGCACCTCGTTGAGCATGGCCCGGGCGCCCGCGTCGTCGAGCCGCTGCTCGGGATCCTTGGCGAGCAGGCCGTAGATCACCTTCTCCAGCGGGCCGGCGTTCTTGGGCTGTTCGACCGGCTCGGTCATGACCGCGGTGAGCGTCGCGATCGCGGAGCCCTTGTCGTACGGCGGCACACCCTCGACCGACGCGTACAGCAGACCGCCCAGCGACCACAGGTCGGCCGCGGGGCCCGGCTTGTGGCCCCGCGCCCGCTCCGGCGAGATGTAGGAGGGCGCGCCGACGAGCATGCCGGTCGAGGTGATGGACGGGTCGCCCTCCACCTGGGCGATGCCGAAGTCGGTGAGCACGACCCGGCCGTCGTCGCCGGAGATCAGCACGTTCGACGGCTTCACGTCGCGGTGCAGGATGCCCTCACGGTGCGCCGCCTGCAGCACGTCGAGGATCGCGAGCCCCACCTCGGCGGCGCGCCTCGGCGTGAGCAGCCCGTCCTCACGGATGGCCTCGGCGAGGGACTTGCCCTCGATGAGCTCCATCACGATCCAGGGCCGGTTGTCCTCGTCGACCACGTCGTAGACCGTCACCGCGCCGTTGTTGCGGATCCGCGCGATGGCCTTGGCCTCCCGCAGCGTGCGCGTGATCAGCCGGCGCTTCTCGTCCTCGTCGATGGCCGAAGGGAACCGCAGTTCCTTCACGGCGACCGTACGGCCCAGGGTCTCGTCCTCGGCGCGCCACACGGTGCCCATGCCGCCGCGGCCGAGAACATCCCCCAGCCGGTACCGCCCGGCGAGGAGACGTTCGCTCTTGTCCTGACGGGATGCTCCCGCCCGCTCCGCCTCCGACATGCGTCCCCTCATGCAACCCGCCCTGACAGAGCCTCCATTGTCCCCCACCCGACAAGTGCCCAGTGCCCTGGGGGCCCCTGGAACCGCAACAGCTCAGCCAGTGAGACGTCCGGACTCCGCCTGCGGCTCGCCCGCGACCGCGCCCCGGGCCGCACGACCGCCCCGTGACCAGGGCCGCGCGGGTCCGCCGTGCCCGCTTCCGGGACCGGCCCCCGCGACGGCCGCGCGCACAGCAACGTGCCTCATGATGGGCGCGACAAGGAAGGACCCCACGATGCCAGCGCCCCGGACACCTCGGACACCTCTGGCCATACCCATCTTCCTGGCGCTGCTCGTCACGGTCCCCGCCGATCTTCCGGGGCAGGTTCCGGCCGCCGCGCGAACGGCCGTCACCCGGGCCTCGGACGCCGCGCTGGCCCGTCTGGTGACCCGTGGCGGCGCTCCCGCCGCCGCTCTGCTCGCCGACGACGCGTCCGGTTCACGTTTCGCGAGCACCGGAAACGGAATTGCCCGCTCCGACCATTTCCGCGCCGGAAGCATCACCAAGTCGTTCATCGCGACGGTCGTCCTGCAACTCGCCGCCGAACACCGGCTGTCCCTGTCCGACTCCGTCGAGGACCATCTGCCCGGCCTGGTGCGGGGCGCGGGCAACGACGGCCGCCGCATCACACTGCGCGCCCTGCTCCACCACACCAGCGGCCTCTACGACTTCACCGAGACGACCCGGGGCACCACCCCCGTGACCGCTCCTCAGGCCTTGCGCATCGCACTCACCCATCCCCCGGCCGACCGTGGCCGCTTCGCCTACTCGAACACGAACTATGTGGTGCTCGGCATGATCGTCGAGCAGGTCACCGGCCACTCGTACGCCACCGAGGCCGAGCGGCGCATCATCAACCCCCTTCATCTGAACGGCACTTCGTTCCCCGGTGACCGCGTGTCGCTTCCCTTGCCGCACGGCCGCGCCTACGCCGCCGACGGCTCCGACGTCACCGAGCTCGACCCGCGCGTGGCCGGCGCGGCGGGTGAGCTCGTGAGCACACTGGCCGACCTGAACCGCTTCTACGCGGCTCTGCTCGACGGCACGCTGCTGCCCTCGCCCCGGCTGCGCGAGATGCTCGACACCCGCGCCGCGCATGGCTCGTACGGCATGGGGTTGTTCCCGGTGAAGCTGCCGTGCGGGACCACGGTGTGGGGACACAACGGCCGGATCTCCGGCAGCTACGTGCGCAGCGCGGCCACCGTCGACGGTCGTCGTGTCCTCACCTTCCGGGTGAACACGGACGGGGTCACGGACCCGGCACTCGAACCGGCCCTGCTCGCCGCCGAATTCTGTCCCCGCACCCCGTAGAACGGTCGGGCCGCGAACAGAGATCCCGGCTCACCACACCCGTTCGAGTGACATCGGCGGGAGGCGGCGGTCAGAACGGCACGATGTCCGGCGCTCCCAGCCGGGCCGCGTCCGCCGTCAGGTCGTCCGGCTGGCGCTGGGACTCCCGCTCGGCCTCGACCCGCTTCTCGTAGTGCTCCACCTCGCGCTCGATCTGGTCCTTGTCCCAGCCGAGGACCGGCGCCATCAGTTCGGCGGCCTCGCGGGCGCTGCGCGTACCCCGGTCGAAGGTCTCGATGGAGATGCGGGTGCGCCGGGTCAGGACGTCGTCCAGGTGGCGGGCGCCCTCGTGCGAGGCGGCGTAGACGATCTCGGCCCGGAGATAGTCCTCGGCGGCCGGCAGGGGGGCGCCGAGGGAGGGGTCCTCCGCGATGAGGGCGAGGAGCTCCTCGGCGAGCGACCCGTACCGGTTCAGCAGGTGCTCCACACGCACCACATGGATGCCGGTGCGCGCCGCGATCCGCGCCCGCGCGTTCCACAGCGCGCGGTACCCCTCGGCGCCGAGCAGCGGGATGTCCTCCGTGACGCATTCGGCGACACGCTGGTCGAGACCGTGCACCGCCTCGTCCACCGCGTCCTTGGCCATGACCCGGTAGGTCGTGTACTTGCCGCCGGCCACGACCACGAGTCCGGGCACCGGGTGGGCCACGGTGTGCTCGCGCGACAGCTTGCTGGTGGCGTCCGACTCCCCGGCCAGCAGCGGCCGCAGCCCCGCGTACACCCCTTCGACGTCGTCACGGGTGAGCGGAACGGAGAGCACCGAGTTCACATGCTCCAGCAGATAGTCGATGTCCGCGCTGGACGCGGCCGGGTGGGCCTTGTCGAGGTCCCAGTCGGTGTCGGTGGTGCCGATGATCCAGTGGCGGCCCCACGGGATCACGAACAGCACGGACTTCTCGGTGCGCAGGATCAGGCCCGTCGAGGAGTGGATACGGTCCTTCGGCACGACCAGGTGGATGCCCTTGGACGCGCGGACGTGGAACTGGCCCCGCTCCCCGACCATGGCCTGGGTGTCGTCGGTCCACACACCCGTGGCGTTGACGATCTGCCGGGCGCGGACCTCGTACTCGCCGCCGCCCTCGACGTCGCGCACCCTGGCCCCGACCACCCGCTCGCCCTCGCGCAGGAACCCGGTGACCCGCGCGCGGTTGGCGACCTTCGCCCCGTACGAAGCCGCCGTGCGCACCAGGGTCGCCACATAGCGGGCGTCGTCCATCTGGGCGTCGTAGTACTGAAGGGCGCCGATCAGCGCGTCCTTCTTCAGGGCCGGCGCGACGCGCAGGGCGTGGCGGCGGCTCAGATGGCGGTGGCCGGGCAGGCCGCGGCCGTGACCGCGGGCCATCGACATGGCGTCGTACAACGCGACGCCCGAACCCGCGTACAGCCGCTCCCAGCCCTTGTGCTGGAGGGGGTAGAGGAACGGGACGGGCTTGACCAGGTGCGGTGCCAGCCGTTCGAGGAGCAGGCCGCGCTCCTTCAGCGCCTCGCGGACGAGCGTGAAGTCGAGCATCTCCAGATAGCGCAGGCCGCCGTGGATCAGCTTGCTGGATCTGCTCGACGTGCCCGACGCCCAGTCACGCGCCTCGACCAGCCCGGTGGACAGGCCGCGCGTCGCGGCGTCCAGCGCGGTGCCCGCGCCGACCACGCCCGCGCCCACGACCAGCACGTCCAGCTCGCCCTCGGCCATTCCCGCAAGTGACTCGGCACGCTCCGCCGGCCCCAGTGTCGCTGTCCTCACCGCTGCCTCCCGCTGTAGGTCGCGCTGGCCGCACCCGTCCGGCGACGCCCGGCTCACATCCCCCCTGCCCAAAGTCTGACCGTCTCTCCCCTCATCGGCCACCGTCCGTCCTCAGCCTGTGGACAACTCTGGGCGACGCGCAAGGAATCTTGATCGATCAATCCCGCAAATCGGTCATATTTACTCCTAGTCTGACATTGCTCTCGCCCGTCCTGTCCACAGGGCTTGCGCACCTGTCCCGCATCGGTTATTGGGAAGGACGGCCCACTCCATGCCCGCAGACCTCGCCGTCATCGGACTCGGTCACCTCGGCCTGCCCCTGGCCCAGGCCGCCGTCGCCGCCGGCATCTCCACCCTCGGCTACAGAACCGGCCCGGAAGGCGGCTCCCTCACCGCCCCGGAACTGCGCCGGATGCTCGCGGGCGGCTTCCGCCCGGCCACCAACCCGGCCGAGCTGGGCCGCGTCCGCACCGCCGTCATCTGCGCGCCGACCCCGCGGGGCGCGGACGGCGCCCTGGACCTCGGCCAGGTGGAGTCGGCGGCCCGCACCCTGGCCGCACGGCTGCGCCCGCACACCACGGTCATCCTGGAATCACCCGTGCATCCCGGCACCACCGAGGCGTTCCTGCGCCCGCTCCTCGAAACCGGCTCCGGACTGCGCGCGGGGCGCGATTTCCACCTCGCCTACTCGCCCAGCCGGGTCGACCCCGGCAACCGCGACTTCACACCCGCCGGAACACCGAAGGTCATCGGCGGTCTCACACCCGCGTGCACCGAGTCGGCCGCCGCCTTCTACGGACGGCTCACCGACAAGGTCGTCCGCGCGCGTGGGCCCCGCGAGGCGGAGACCGTGCAGGTCCTGGAGACCAACTTCCGGCACGTCAACATCGCCCTCGTCAACGAGATGGCCGTGCTCTGCCACGACCTGGGCGTCGACCTGTGGGACGTCATCCGCTGCGCGGAGACCAAGCCGTTCGGGTTCCAGGCGTTCCGGCCCGGCCCGGGAGTCGGCGGCCACGGGATCGCCCAGGACCTCGGCGGCCCCTCCGGACGCCCGCTGCGGATGGTCGAACTGGCCCGGCAGGTCAACAGCCACATGCCCCAGTACGTCATCCAGCGCGCCGCCGCGCTGCTCAACGAGCACGGCAAGTCCGCCCGGGCCGCGCGGGTGCTCCTCCTCGGCATCACCTACAAGGCGGACATCGCCGACCAACAGGGCTCCCCCGCCCACGAGATCGCCGTACGGCTCATGGAACTCGGCGCCTCCGTCAGCTATCACGACCCGCACGTACCGGCGTGGAGCGTGCTCGGGCGGCCCGTACCGCGCGCGGACTCCCTCTACGAGGCCGCCGCCGACGCGGACCTGACGATCCTTCTCCAGCAGCACCGCACCTACGACCTGCAAGGACTGTCCGTGAAGGCCCAACTCCTCCTGGACACACGGGGAGCGACCCCGACGGGAGCTGCACACCGGCTCTGAGCCCAGAAAATCGCCTCACCGATTGTCACTCCCCCCTGCTAACCTGCGGCAGCTCTCGTACACACGTGCGCCCCCGCCCCGGGCGCCGACAGGTGTGCGCGACGTCCCTAGCGCACACCCTGTGCGCCAACATCCCTGGGGGGAACCACATGAGTGAGTCGACGCCGCCGTCCGGTCCACCGGTCGACGCCAACCCGTACGCGGACGCGCCCGCCGCACCCGCCGACCAGCCGCCCGTCCCGCAGCAGACCGCCGCGCCGCAGGGCGCGCCGCAGCCGGGCTTCCCGGTCGCGCCCGTCGCCCCGGCCGCCCCGGCGCAGGGCAACTTCCCGCTCGGCCTCGTCGCCGCCATCGGCGCCGGCGTGGTCTCCGCGATCCTGTACGGCCTGATCATCGGCCTCACCAAGCACGAGATCGGCTACGCCGCCGTCGGCGTCGGCTTCCTCGTCGGCATCGCCGCGGGCCGCGTCGGCGGTCGCAGCCAGACCCTCCCGGTCGTCAGCGTGATCGTCTCCGTCGCCGCGATCTACCTCGGCCAGCTCATCGGCGAGGCCATGATCGGCGCCGACGACACCGGCCTCAGCTTCAGCACGATCTTCTTCGACCACTTCGACGTGGTCCAGCAGGCCTGGAAGGCCGATGCCGACCCGATGACCTTCCTGTTCTTCGCGATCGCGGCGTACGTGGCGTTCCAGGGCACCCGCAGGGCCGGGCACGGGCACTGAGATGCCGGTCTGGCTGTTCCTGATGCTGTTCGGCTTGTCCGCCTCGGTCGCCGGGGGCTGGATCGCCTTCAACGTCCGGGGTGCCGCAGACGCCGTGAAGGCCTTCCAACAGCGCAGTCACGAGCTGAGTGCCCTGGCTGCCGGCAGCTTCACCCCGCGGCCCAACCGTGTCACCCGCTTCGGTCTCCGGCCGTACGCCGCACTCGTCGGCCTCGCCGGTGTCGTCCTCCTTCTCGCGGGCGTCGCCGAGCTGCTGACCGGCGGCTGACAAACAGGTCTCACGGAGAAGGGCCCCCACCGAGTCGGTGGGGGCCCTTCGCACGTACAGGCTTCGTACCCGCGGACTACCGCTTGTGCTGCGAGTCCGCCACCGTCACCTCGACGCGCTGGAACTCCTTGAGCTCGCTGTAGCCGGTGGTCGCCATGGCGCGGCGCAGGGCGCCGAAGATGTTCATCGAGCCGTCCGGGATGTGCGACGGGCCGGTGAGGATCTCCTCGATGGTGCCGACGGTGCCGAGGTCGACCTTCTTGCCGCGCGGCAGCTCCTCGTTCACCGCCTCCATGCCCCAGTGGTGGCCGCGGCCCGGCGCGTCGGTGGCGCGCGCGAGCGGGGAGCCCATCATCACGGAGTCGGCGCCGCAGGCGATGGCCTTGGGGAGGTCGCCCGACCAGCCCACACCACCGTCGGCGATGACGTGCACGTACCGGCCGCCGGACTCGTCCATGTAGTCGCGGCGGGCCGCGGCGACGTCCGCGACGGCGGTGGCCATCGGGACCTGGATGCCCAGGACGTTGCGCGTGGTGTGCGCGGCGCCGCCGCCGAAACCGACGAGGACACCGGCCGCGCCGGTGCGCATCAGGTGCAGCGCCGCGGTGTACGTGGCGCAGCCGCCGACGATCACCGGGACGTCGAGCTCGTAGATGAACTGCTTCAGGTTCAGCGGTTCGGCGGCACCCGAGACGTGCTCGGCCGACACCGTCGTACCGCGGATGACGAAGATGTCCACGCCCGCGTCGACGACGGCCTTGGAGAACTGCGCCGTGCGCTGCGGGGAGAGGGCGGCGGCGGTGACGACTCCGGAGTCGCGCACCTCCTTGATGCGCTGCCCGATCAGCTCTTCCTTGATGGGAGCCGCGTAGATCTCCTGAAGACGGCGGGTCGCGCTCTCCGCGTCCAGCCCGGCGATCTCGTCGAGCAGCGGCTGCGGGTCGTCGTACCGCGTCCAGAGGCCTTCCAGGTTCAGGACGCCCAGGCCGCCCAGCTCGCCGATACGGATCGCGGTGGCCGGGGAGACGACCGAGTCCATGGGGGCGGCCAGGAAGGGCAGCTCGAAGCGGTAGGCGTCGATCTGCCAGGCGATGGAGACCTCCTTCGGGTCCCGCGTACGGCGGCTCGGGACGACGGCGATGTCGTCGAAGGCGTACGCCCGGCGGCCGCGCTTGCCGCGCCCGATCTCGATCTCAGTCACGTTGTGGCCTTTCCCTCTTCGCTTCTGCGCCTCCCAGTATCCCCGACGCCCACGACGAGGGGGGCCCCCCCCGCACCCCCGGCCCCCCCCGGGGGGGCGGGGGGGGGGGGCAGGGGGGGGGGGTGGGGGGGGGGTGCG
>NZ_JBHYXD010000067.1:30065-50332 GCF_042751995.1 Streptomyces sp. NPDC059371
CCCCGTCGCCCCGACGCCCACGCCGTGGGCGGCCCCGGATCCTCCGGGGCCGCCCTCGTGGCGGGTCTCCACGCGCGCGTGGAGACCGTTCAGGTGTACGGGTGACTACTTGAGGCGGCTGTAGTTCGGCGCCTCTACCGTCATCTGGATGTCGTGCGGGTGGCTCTCCTTGAGGCCCGCCGAGGTGATGCGCACGAACCGGCCGCGGTCCTGGAGCTCGGGCACCGTCCGGCCGCCGACGTAGAACATCGACTGGCGCAGACCGCCGACCAGCTGGTGGACGACCGCGGAGAGCGGGCCGCGGTAGGGCACCTGACCCTCGATGCCCTCGGGGACGAGCTTCTCGTCGGAGGCGACGCCCTCCTGGAAGTAGCGGTCCTTGGAGAAGGAGCGCTGCTCGCCACGGGACTGCATGGCGCCCAGGGAGCCCATGCCGCGGTACGACTTGAACTGCTTGCCGTTGATGAAGAGCAGCTCGCCCGGGGACTCCTCGCAGCCCGCGAGCAGCGAGCCGAGCATCACCGTGTCGGCGCCCGCGACCAGGGCCTTGGCGATGTCGCCCGAGTACTGGAGGCCGCCGTCGCCGATGACCGGGACGCCGGCCGCCTTGGCGGCGAGCGACGCCTCGTAGATGGCCGTGACCTGGGGAACGCCGATGCCGGCGACGACACGGGTGGTGCAGATGGAACCGGGGCCGACACCGACCTTGATGCCGTCGACACCGGCGTCGATGAGCGCCTGCGCGCCGTCACGGGTGGCGATGTTGCCGCCGATGACGTCGACGCCCGAGGAGTTCGACTTGATCTTGGCGACCATGTCGCCGACCAGCCGGGAGTGGCCGTGCGCGGTGTCGACGACGATGAAGTCGACACCGGCCTCGATCAGTGCCTGGGCCCGCTCGAAGGCGTCGCCCGCGACACCGACGGCCGCGCCGACCAGCAGACGTCCCTCGCTGTCCTTGGCGGCGTTCGGGTACTTCTCGGCCTTGACGAAGTCCTTGACCGTGATGAGGCCCTTGAGGACGCCCGCGTCGTCGACCAGCGGAAGCTTCTCGATCTTGTGGCGGCGCAGGAGCTGCATCGCGTCGTGGCCGGAGATGCCGACCTTGCCGGTGACCAGCGGCATCGGCGTCATGATGTCGCGGACCTGCTGCGAGCGGTCGGTCTCGAAGGCCATGTCACGGTTGGTGACGATGCCGAGCAGCTTGCCGCTGCCGTCGGTGACCGGCACACCGGAGATGCGGAACTTGGCGCAGATCGCGTCGGCCTCGACGAGCGTGGCGTCCGGGCGCACGGTGATCGGGTCGCTGACCATGCCGGACTCGGAGCGCTTCACCAGGTCGACCTGGTTGGCCTGGTCCTCGATGGACAGGTTGCGGTGCAGAACACCGACGCCGCCCTGACGGGCCATCGCGATCGCCATGCGCGATTCGGTGACCTTGTCCATGGCGGCGGAGAGCAGCGGGATGTTGACCCGGACGTTCTTCGAGATGTGCGAGGCGGTGTCGATCTGGTCGGGCGCCATGTCCGACGAGCCCGGCAGCAGCAGCACGTCGTCGTAGGTCAGCCCGAGTGTCGCGAACTTGGCGGGCACTCCGTCGACGTTGGCAGTCATGACACCTTCCCCAAATGGCCTTGATCGGTGCGGATGTCCATGCTAACGGGAAGCATGGCTCTCTCATTCCACGGTTGAGGGTGGGCTTCGGCTTCGTATGTTCGTACGGGATGACGGTCGTTCCCGTTCAGACCCGTGCCCGGAGAAGGGCTCGGAGCCCGCTCGGGCCGCCCGGCCCGGGGTGGACGCATGCCCGCCGGCCCCCGCCCTGCCCGCCCGGGGCGGCGCCGTGCCGTCACGGCCGAGCCTGGTCGACGCCGTCGGGGAGCGTCACCTTTTTGCCTGCAATTTGCGGAGGGGAAGGGTTCCCGCACGCGAGGCACCCCTGACCACCGTGACCGGCGTCACCGGCCCGGCATCACCGGAACGTGTCATGCCGGCCGGACGCGGCCGGCTCGACGGGACCGTGCCGGCCGCACGCGCCACCGGCCACACACGCGGACGCTCGACCAGCCGTACGGACGCGCCATCCGCATCCCGTCGCCGCGACCGGATGCGGATTTCACCGGATCCGGAATTCCGCCGGATCCGGATTCCTACTGCTCCGCCAGTGCCCGCAGCCGGCTCAGCGCGCGGTGCTGGGCCACCCGGACGGCACCCGGTGACATGCCCAGCATCTGGCCCGTCTCCTCCGCCGTGAGGCCCACCGCGATCCGCAGAAGGAGCAGCTCGCGCTGGTTCTCGGGGAGGTTGGCCATGAGCTTCTTGGCCCATTCGGCGTCGCTGCTGAGCAGCGCGCGCTCCTCCGGGCCGAGCGAGTCGTCGGGCCGCTCCGGCATCTCGTCGGAGGGCACGGCCGTGGACCCCGGATGACGCATCGCGGCACGCTGGAGGTCGGCGACCTTGTGCGCGGCGATCGCAAAGACAAACGCCTCGAAGGGGCGTCCGGTGTCCTTGTAGCGCGGCAGCGCGAGGAGCACCGCGACACAGACTTCCTGCGCCAGGTCCTCCACGAAGTGCCGCGCGTCCCCCGGAAGCCGGGACAGCCGCGCGCGGCAGTAACGCAGCGCGAGCGGGTGTACGTGGGCGAGCAGGTCGTGCGTGGCCTGTTCGTCGCCGTCGACCGCGCGAAGGACGAGCGCACCGATCCCCGTCGTCTCGTCTTCACGCATCGGTCCATGGTGCCTTGACGTCGTTCTGTCCGTGGCACCGCGTCCATAGTTGTGCACCGAAGCGTTATGAGCAGGTGCGCCGGAACTCATCTCCTGCGCCCTCCCCTTCCGCTCGACCGACTTGTCCCCAAGGAACTCCACACCTCAAGGATGCGGCATCCGCCGGGAAACGGAGTCCGGACACCGAGGAGGTTCTCTCCGGGGGCCCGGCCCCACCCGCCGACCGGCGGGCAGGGACTACCCACGTCACACCCGTGAAGCGGCTCACCTGAGGGCTGTCCCGTGGCCCCCGGCGGGCGCGCGACGACAACGGGACACCCCTCAGCGGACCAGGCCCCACCGGAATCCGAGCGCGACCGCGTGCGCCCGGTCCGAGGCGCCGAGCTTCTTGAAGAGCCGCCGGGCGTGGGTCTTGACCGTGTCCTCGGAGAGGAACAGCTCACGGCCGATCTCCGCGTTCGAACGTCCGTGGCTCATTCCTTCGAGCACCTGGATCTCGCGCGCGGTGAGTGTGGGCGCGGCGCCCATCTCCGCCGAACGCAGTCTGCGCGGCGCGAGCCGCCAGGTCGGGTCGGCGAGCGCCTGGGTCACGGTGGCGCGCAGCTCCGCCCGCGAGGCGTCCTTGTGCAGATAGCCGCGGGCACCGGCGGCGACGGCGAGAGCCACACCGTCCAGGTCCTCGGCGACGGTGAGCATGATGATGCGCGCACCGGGGTCGGCGGACAGCAGCCGCCTGACCGTCTCCACGCCGCCCAGTCCGGGCATACGTACGTCCATCAGAATCAAATCCGAACGGTCGGCTCCCCAGCGGCGGAGGACTTCCTCGCCGTTGGCCGCCGTCGTCACACGCTCGACACCGGGCACGGTCGCGACCGCACGGCGGAGCGCCTCTCGGGCAAGCGGGGAGTCGTCGCAGACGAGGACGGATGTCATGACCGTCCTCCGCAGCTGATGCGCGTCACCTTGAGCCTCCAGGCTGTTACGAATCGTCACCTGTGCGGTCGACACTCGCAGGCGGATGTGTCCACCTACCCGAGCGCTTGTTCCTTCAACCGCCTCAGCCATCTCAACGATGGTCACTCGAAAGAGTTACGGGGCAGCCGGTCGTCATCGGCACTGTACGTGAGGGCGCGGACACGGTGCAGACATGCGCGCCGACCCTCAATGTTTCATCACAACCCATGCCCCATTTAGCCTGTTTTCTTCCCATTTGCTGGTGTCTGAGGCTAGATTCGCAATGAGTCATATTTTCATCTCCTTAGATCGTAGATGTACGGTCGGTGGGCACAGAGCAGCCCAGAACGGCAACAAGGGGACACGCAATGGCAGATTTCTCCCGCCTTCCCGGTCCGAACGCGGACCTCTGGGACTGGCAGCTCCTCGCGGCCTGCCGAGGGGTCGACAGCTCGCTCTTCTTCCACCCGGAGGGTGAGCGTGGTGCGGCACGGAGCGCTCGTGAGAACTCGGCCAAAGAGGTCTGCATGAGATGCCCGGTACGCGCGGAGTGCGCGGCACACGCGCTCGCGGTGCGCGAACCGTACGGCGTGTGGGGCGGACTGACCGAGGACGAGCGCGAAGAGCTCATGGGACGGGCACGCAACCGACTGGTCTCGGCGGCGGCCACGGGAAACGCTTCCGCTTCGAACAGCTGAAGGAACGTTTCTGCCCTGAAGGTGCGTACAGCTTCGGTACGTACGGGTGAGTACGTACAGCTTCGGTACGCGCACAGGTGAGTGCGCACAGGCTGGAGGTGCGTACGAGGACGCACGCGCAGCGTGTGGACGGAGCGCAGGACACGCACGGCATGTGCGCGGACCGCAGGAGGACTTGAGCCCGGCCGCAAAGGCCCGGCCGCCTCGCGGACCCGGGCGCCGGGGGAAGTGCTAGCCGGCGGAGGGCCGGCGGACAGCCGCTCGTGCCAGCCGGTCCAGCGTCGCGGCCACCGCCGGTACCCCGGCGAGGTCCGGGAGGGTGAGAGCGACGATCTCGCGGCGCACCGCGGGCTCCACCGTCACGGTCCGGGCCCCCTTCGGACGTACGGACTCGATCGCGAGTTCCGGCAGGACGGCGACGCCCAGTCCCGCGCCCACGAGCCCGACCACCGCCGGATAGTCGTCGGTGGCGAAGTCGATGCGGGGCTCGAAACCCGCGTCCCGGCAGACCTCGACGAGCCGGCCGCGGCAGCGCGGGCAGCCCGCGATCCACGACTCGCCGGCGAACTCGCCGATCGCGACGGACTCCGCGCGCGCGAGCCGGTGCCGCTCGGGCACCAGGCCGACAAGGCGGTCCGTCAGCAGGGGCCGTACGACGAGGTCGTCCCACTCCTCGGCGCCCGGAGCGCTCTCGTAGCGGAAGGCGAGCGCGATGTCGCAGTCACCGGCCCGGAGCTTCTCCACGGACTCGGGCGGTTCGGCCTCCTCCAGCGAGACACGCGTGCCGGGGTGGGCCTCGCGCAGCGCGGCGAGGGCGGTGGGGACGAGGGTGGAGCTGCCACTGGGGAAGGAGACGAGGCGGACGCGGCCCGCGCGCA
The DNA here is from genome assembly GCF_042751995.1 of Streptomyces sp. NPDC059371. Taxonomy (NCBI): domain Bacteria; kingdom Bacillati; phylum Actinomycetota; class Actinomycetes; order Kitasatosporales; family Streptomycetaceae; genus Streptomyces; species Streptomyces sp. NPDC059371. Next base: position 35,322 of record NZ_JBHYXD010000067.1, read on the forward strand.
GCCCGGCGATCGCGGCGACCTCCTCCTCCGCGGCAGTGAGGCCGGCCAGGATGCTCGCCGCGTGCTTGACCAGGGCCTCACCCGCCTGGGTGAGACGCATCTCGCGGCCCGTCCTGACGAGCAGCGGGGTGCCCACGGACGACTCCAGGGCTTTCATCTGCTGGCTGACGGCGGGCTGGGTGCAGCCCAGTTCGCGGCCCGCCGCCGAGAAGGAACCGGTGGTGGCGACGGCGCGCAGGACGCGGAGATGACGAGCCTCGATCACCCGTCGAGCATAAGCGCATCTTGGGTGCGGCGCCGAATATCACGTCGACGCTTTGGGGCGGATCACCTAGCTTGGTCCCATGAAGCTTCTGTCGCTGAATGTGGGCCGGGCGCGGGCCGTCCCGTACACGGACCAGCCGGAGGGCGTGACCGGCATCGACAAACGGCCGGTCGACGGCCCGGTCCGCGTGACCGCTCCGGGACCCAAGGGCGCCGGCGGGAGCGGGCTGGCCGGGGACACCGTGTGCGACCTGCGGCATCACGGGGGCGACGACCAGGCGGTGTACGCGATGGCGCGCGAGGACCTCGACGACTGGGAGCGCGAGCTCGGCCGGACGCTGCCGAACGGCGTGTTCGGCGAGAACCTCACGACGCTGGGGCTGGACGTGTCCGGCGCGCTGATCGGTGAACGCTGGCGGATAGGTGCCGGTGTCGTCCTGGAGGTCACCTGCGGGCGCATCCCGTGCCGCACCTTCCAGGAGCACCTCGGCGAGAAGCGCTGGGTCAGGCGTTTCACGCACCGGGGCGCCCCGGGCGCGTATCTGCGGGTGGTCGAACCCGGCGAGATCCGTTCCGGGGACCCGGTCGAGATCGTGCACCGGCCCGGCCACGATGTCACCGTCGCCGTCCAGTTCCGCGCGGCGACGACCGAACGGGAGCTGCTGCCGAGGCTGTTGGCGGCGGGTACGGCCCTGCATCCGGAGTCGCTGGCTGCGGCGCGGGAGTACGTGGCGAAGTACGGCGGGTAGGTCCGGCCGGGCGGCGCCCCCAGGGTGTCGGCGGCGCGCCCCCGCCTCGGGAGGCCGGGTGTGAAGGACGCGTGGAGCGGGGCGGGGCGGCCCATGCCACGGGGCGGCGGGAGCCTCGGCCGGTCGGTAACGTTGCGCCATGACAACGGCTCTGATTACGGGATCGACCGCGGGGATCGGTGCCGCCTTCGCGCGGCGGCTCGCGGCGGACGGGCACAACCTCGTACTGGTGGCGCGGGACACGAAACGGCTGCGCGAGCAGGCGACCGAGCTGCACGACCTGCACGGCATCGAGGCGGAGGTGCTCACCGCGGACCTGGCGACGGACGCGGGCATCGAGGAGGTCGCCGCCCGGCTGTCCGACCGCAGGAACCCGGTCGACCTGCTGGTCAACAACGCCGGCTTCGGCAACAAGGGCCGCTATCTGGACGTGTCGATGGCGGACGAGCTGAAGATGCTCAAGGTGCACTGCGAGGCGGTGCTCCGGCTGACGTCGGCGGCGACCGAGGCGATGCGGGAGCGCGGCCGGGGCGGGGTCGTCAACGTGGCGTCGGTGGCCGCGTTCGTGCCGCGGGGTACGTACGGGGCGTCGAAGGCGTGGGTCGTGCAGTTCACGCAGGGCGCGGCGAAGGACCTCGCGGGCAGTGGGGTGCGCCTGATGGCGCTGGCGCCGGGCTTCGTGCGCACCGAGTTCCACGAGCGGGCGGGGATGGGCACGGACAACATCCCGAACTGGATGTGGCTGGACGCCGACAAGCTGGTCGCGGTGGCGCTCGCCGACCTGGCCCGCGGCAGAACCCTGTCGGTCCCGGACCCGCGCTACAAGGTGCTGATGGGCGTGGTGAAGGTGACGCCGCGCGCGCTGCTGGGCGGGATCTCGTCGAGGACGGGGCGGAAGTACGGGCCCCAGTGAACCGGAGTACGGGCCTCGGTGAACCGGGGACCGCCGGGCCGGGCTCCGCGATGATCGCGCGGTGGGTGGTGTCGCCCCTCCGGTGGGAGGATTGAGGGTGTTTCGACCGGAGCGAGAGCCGGAGGCGGCGCCATGACTTTCGTACAGCTCATTGACGGCAGAACCAGCCGGTTCGACGAGATGAACCAGCTGATGGACACCTGGGTCGAGAAGACCAACGGCAAGCGAACCGCCACGCGCGGCGTCGTCGGCAAGGACCGCTCGGACGCGAACCACTTCGTGGAGATCGTGGAGTTCCCGTCGTACGAGGAAGCGATGAAGAACTCGAAGATGCCGGAGACGGAGCAGATCTTCCAGGAGATGGTGGCGCTCTGCGACGGAATGCCGACCTTCACGGACCTGGACGTGGTGCGCGACGACCGGCTCTGAGAGCGGCGAACCCCGTGGAGCGGGAACCCGTGGAACGCGGGAGGTCCCCGTTCCGCCTGGAACGGGGACCTCTTCACGATGTCACGCCTCGGGGGGCGTGACCGCGCTCATGACGTCGGACGTCAGTGGGAGTGCCCGTGGCCGCCGTGACCGGCGTCGCCCTCGTCCTCGGCCGGCTTCTCGACGACCAGGGTCTCGGTCGTGAGGAGCAGCGAGGCGATGGAGGCGGCGTTCTCCAGGGCGGAGCGGGTGACCTTGACCGGGTCGATGACGCCGGCCTTGACCAGGTCGCCGTACTCGCCGGTGGCGGCGTTGAAGCCCTGGCCCTTGTCGAGCTCGGCGACCTTCGAGGTGATGACGTAACCCTCGAGGCCGGAGTTCTCGGCGATCCAGCGCAGCGGCTCGACGGCGGCGCGGCGCACGACCGCGACACCCGTGGCCTCGTCGCCGGTCTTGCCGAGGTTGCCCTCGAGGACCTTGACGGCGTGGACGAGCGCGGAGCCACCACCGGAGACGATGCCCTCCTCGACCGCGGCGCGGGTCGCGGAGATGGCGTCCTCCAGACGGTGCTTCTTCTCCTTCAGCTCCACCTCGGTGGCGGCGCCGACCTTGATCACGCACACGCCGCCGGCCAGCTTCGCGAGGCGCTCCTGGAGCTTCTCGCGGTCCCAGTCGGAGTCGGTGTTCTCGATCTCGGCCTTGATCTGGTTGACGCGGCCGACGACCTCGTCGCTGCTGCCGGCACCGTCGACGATCGTGGTGTCGTCCTTGGTGACGGTCACACGGCGGGCGCTGCCGAGCACGTCCAGGCCGACCTGGTCGAGCTTGAGGCCGACCTCCTCGGCGATGACCTGACCACCGGTGAGGGTGGCGATGTCGCCGAGCATGGCCTTGCGGCGGTCACCGAAGCCGGGGGCCTTCACGGCGACGGCGTTGAACGTGCCGCGGATCTTGTTCACGACCAGGGTCGACAGGGCTTCGCCCTCGACGTCCTCGGCGATGATCAGCAGCGGCTTGGAGGCGTTCGACTGGATGACCTTCTCCAGCAGCGGCAGCAGGTCCTGGATGGAGCTGATCTTGCCCTGGTGGATGAGGATGTACGGGTCGTCGAGGACGGCCTCCATACGCTCCTGGTCGGACACCATGTACGGGGACAGGTAGCCCTTGTCGAAGGCCATGCCCTCGGTGAAGTCGAGCTCCAGGCCGAAGGTGTTGGACTCCTCGACGGTGATGACACCGTCCTTGCCGACCTTGTCCATCGCCTCGGCGATGAGCTCGCCGACCTGGCTGTCCTGGGCGGAGAGCCCGGCCACGGCGGCGATGTCGGACTTGTCCTCGATCGGGCGGGCCGTCGCGAGGAGCTCCTCGGAGACGGCCTTGACCGCGGCGTCGATGCCCTTCTTCAGGAGGGCGGGCGACGCGCCGGCGGCGACGTTGCGCAGGCCCTCGCGCACGAGCGCCTGGGCGAGCACGGTGGCGGTGGTCGTACCGTCACCCGCGATGTCGTTGGTCTTGGTCGCCACCTCCTTCACGAGCTGCGCGCCGAGGTTCTCGAACGGGTCCTCGACCTCGACCTCACGGGCGATGGTCACACCGTCGTTGGTGATGGTGGGAGCGCCGAACTTCTTGTCGATGACGACGTTGCGACCCTTGGGGCCGATCGTCACCTTCACCGTGTCGGCAAGCTTGTTGACGCCGCGCTCAAGGGCGCGACGGGCGTCCTCGTCGAACTTCAGGATCTTCGCCATGGAAGCGGTTCAGCCCTCTCGGAAAATAGTGGAGAACGAACCGCGCCCCTGGCGCCCGGCTGGAATGATCGCGGGTGCCAGGGGCGTGGTTCACTGCAATGCTTGGTGCGGGGTTGTCCGGGGACGAACCCCGAACTCCCTTACCAGGTGAATTACTTCTCGATGATCGCGAGCACGTCGCGAGCCGAGAGGACGAGGTACTCCTCGCCGTTGTACTTCACCTCGGTGCCGCCGTACTTGCTGTAGAGGACGATGTCGCCGACGGCGACGTCGAGCTCGACACGCTTGCCGTCCTCGATGCGGCCCGGGCCCACGGCCAGGACGACGCCCTCCTGGGGCTTCTCCTTGGCGGTGTCCGGGATGACCAGGCCGGAAGCCGTGGTCTGCTCGGCGTCGAGCGGCTGGACCACAATGCGGTCCTCGAGCGGCTTGATGGCAACCTTGGAGCTGGTGGTCGTCACGATCCGACCTCCCCCTTCGGAGATCTCACGGGGTTAACTGTCTGAGGTGGCGACCAGGTCGATCCGTCGTCGCGGGTGCCGGATCTGCCCGTCGCTATTGGCACTCTCCAGGGGGGAGTGCCAGACCTGAGACTATGACTGTGATTAGCACTCGGTCAAGCGGAGTGCCAAAGGCGTCCGGCGTGGCGTGGGCCAGAAGGTGCAGGACCGCACCGAACGGACGCACTCCGGGAGCGGCTCTCCGGCGCGAGCCCCTTGAGCCGGTCCGCCACTCGGCGCCCCCCAAGGCCGTTCCCCGGCCGCGCCCCCGAAGGCCGTTCTCCAACCGGCGCTCCCGAAGGCCGTTCCGCCCCCCCGGCGCCCCCGAAGGCCGTTCCCCCGCCCGGTGCCCCTAGAGGTAGTTCTCCAGGCGCGCCACGGTGAAGCCCTCGCGCTGGATCCTCCGGAGCAACCGGAGCGTGGTGTCCGTGAGACCGGGTTCGCCGGCGCCGGAGAGGATGTCGCCCGGCCGGAGCCGGTGCGCGTCGGCCGTCCTGCCGAGGACGATCGCGGCGACCCCGCAGTCGGCGGCGGCGCGCAGGGTGGTGTCGTCGTACCTGCCGTACGGGGGCCGCAGCAGCCGCGGCCGGACACCGAAGCGCCGCGCGAGCCTGTCCTGCTGCCCGCAGATCTCGGCGCGCTGGCCGGCGTAGGGCAGACCGCGCAGGGTGGCGTGGTCGACGGTGTGGTTCTGGAGGCTCGCGCCGACCGAGCGCAGCCGGGCGAGACGTCCGTACCCGGGGCCGGCGACCCGGTCCGTGAGGAACATGCTGACCGGCAGGCGCAGTTCGCGGACCATGTCGGCGAACCGCGGGTCGCGCTCGGCCCCGTCGTCGTACGTCAGGAAGACCACCTTGTCGCGGGTGCGCACCTGGGTCACGACGGGCGGCAGTCCCGTGTCCGCGGTGCGCGCGGTGGTCCTGACGGTCACGTCCGGCGCCGGCGCGAGCGGGCTGGCCAGGCCCCAGCGGCGGTACGCCGACTCCGTCGGGTGCACTCGCTGGGCGGCCTTCTTGCCGAGCCGTTCGATGGGGTCGACGGACTGCGCGCAGCCGCTGAGCAGTGCCGCCACGAGCAGCCCGGCGGCCGGCACCCGCAGCCTCACAGGTAGTCCTCCAGACGTGCGACCGCGTACCCCTTGGCGGTGACCGTCTTGAGGAAGCGGCGGACCATGTCGGGCATGGTGCCCTTCCATTCCTCGCGGCCCTGGAAGTGGGTGAGGACGATGTCGCCGGGGTGCAGGTCCTGGTCCTCCTCGCGGTACTCCCAGTGGTCGGCGAAGACTTCCTCGTTCCAGATGGGCACGTACTCGATGCCGCAGGACCTGGCGGCGCGCAGGGTGTCCCGGTCGTAGTTGCCGTACGGCGGGCGGAAGACGGTCGGGCGCCTGCCGAACTGCTTCTCCATCACGTCCTGCATGCCGCAGATCTCGTGCTTCTGCCCCGCGTAGGAGAGTGCCGGCAGGTACGGGTGGCGCAGCGTGTGGTTGTCGAGCGTGACGCCGCGGTCGCGCATCCTCCGGAAGTAGCCGTAGTCGTCCTTGACGAGGAAGTCGCTGAGGAAGGCGGTGTACGGGATCTTCAGGTCGCTCATCATCCGCAGGAACGCGGGGTCCTTCTCGGCGCCGTCGTCGACGGTGAGGAAGACGACCTTGTCCTTGGTGGGGACGGTGGTGAAGACCGGCGGCAGCCCGAGTTCCTTCTGATCGTCCACCTCGAACCCCTTGCGGGCCTCGATGACCGGCTTCCTGGCGGGCGGTGCCGGGGGCGTCAGGGGCACCGCCGCCACGCCCCAGCGCCTGGCGACGGCGGCGCGCCGGGCCTGTGCCGCCCGAAGCCGGGAGGCGTACGCGGCGAGGGCGCCCGCGGGGCCTTCCGGGAGCGCGACCCGCGGCGCGTGGGCCGGATGGGCACCTCCGCCTCCACCGGCACCGCCACCCGCACCGCCACCCGCACTTCCGGCTCCGGCTCCGGAGGCCGAGGCTGCGCCGGTCCCGGCGCAGCCGGAGGCGAGGAGAACGAGGGCGAGCACGCCGACTCCCCAGCGCGCACCAGCCCCGTTTGCACCGGTTTTATCATTTTGTCGTACGGGTCGCATGGGGCCGGATCCTCCCAGCTCACCACCCTCGCGAGGACCCCGACACCGCCGCGGGAAGCACACCGTCCACCGACTGGCCCACAATGGCCCGGTGAACGACGTCTCCTTCGCCCCTCTCCTCACCGCCGAGGGCCGCGCCCTGCTCGACGAGGTCCGCGCCACGGAACCGGCACAGGAGCTGGCCGTCGCCACCCGGCTGCGCCGCGAGCACCCCGCCGAACTGGTCTCGGCGGCCCTCGGCCAGGCACGGCTGCGGCAGCGGGCGGTGGCGAAGTTCGGGGCCGAGGACGCCGGACGGATGTTCTTCACCCCGAACGGGGTCGAGCAGTCCACCCGGACGAGCGTGGCCGTGCACCGCGCCGAGCGGCTGCTCGCGCTGGGAGTCCGCTCCGTCGCCGACCTGTGCTGCGGCATCGGCGGCGACGCCATCGCGCTGGCCCGCGCCGGAATCCGCGTACTGGCCGTCGACCGCGATCCGCTGACGGCCGCCGCCGCCCGCGCGAACGCCGACGCGCTCGGACTCGCGGACCTGATCGAGGTGCGCGAGAGCGATGTCACCGAGGTGGACACCGCGTCGTACGACGCCGTCTTCGTGGACCCGGCGCGCCGGGGCGGCCGGGGCCGGATCTTCGACCCGGAGGCGTACTCGCCGCCGCTGTCCTGGGCGGTCGGAGCGGCCCTGCGCGCACGGGTCGCCGCGCTGAAGATCGCCCCCGGAATCCCGCACGAGGCGGTCCCCGCCGAGGCGGAGGCCGAGTGGATCTCGGACGGCGGGGACGTGAAGGAGGCGGTTCTCTGGTTCGGCACGGAGCCCGGCCTGGTGCGGGCCACCCTGCTGCCGGGCCCGCGCGAACTGCGCGGCCGCGGCCTGCCGGATCCGGGGGTCAGGCCGGTCGGGCGCTATCTGTACGAGCCGGACGGCGCCGTCATCCGCGCGCATCTGGTCGCCGAGGTGGCCGAGGAACTGGACGGCGGGCTGATCGACGAGACGATCGCCTACGTCACGGCGGACGCCCTGCGTCCGACGCCGTACGCCTCCGCGTACGAGATCACCGATCAACTCCCTTTCAACGTCAAGAAGTTGAAGGCGCTGCTCCGGGAGCGGGAGGTCGGTGTGCTGACCGTCAAGAAGCGCGGGTCGGCCGTCGAGCCGGAGGAACTGCGCCGCAAGGTGAAGCCGCGGGGCCCGCACTCCGCGACGGTGTTCCTGACCCGGGTGGCGGGCGCCCCGACCATGCTGGTGGGGGCGCCCGCCAAGCCGCCTACTGCTGGTGGCGGGTGCTGAGCGGACCGAGGTCCGGCCCGGTGACGGGCCGCGGTGCCGTGCCCGTCCGCACCGCCGAGGCGCCCGCGGACGGCCCGGCGACGGAGGACGAACTCGCCATCGGCGCAACGCCGTTGTAGTAGGGCGTGTACGTCCACTGGCTGCTGCTCGCGCTGATCGCCGTGCCCGCGGAGCTCAGCGCCGTCGTCGACACCGAGCCGGTGCCGCCGAAGGCGGCGACGCCGTTGATGTTCGCGGCGCCCTTGAGCAGGTAGGACTTGGTGTCGGCGGTGAGGGTGGCGACGTCCGTCCACAGCAGTGGACCGAACACGTTCATCGCCGCCGCGGCCGAGGTGCCACCGCGCCAGCTGTCGGTGGAGGCCAGGGCCACGCTGCCCGGCGCGCTCCACCAGAACCGCGCGAGGGCGGCCGCGGTGCCGGCGTTGGTGCTCGCCGTGACCGGGTAGTACGTGAATGTCGACGGCCAGTGCGAGAACGGCGTGTGCGTGAGCGCGTACTTCGCCGAGGCGCCGACCGGGATCATGTAGGCGTCGCGCGGGTCGAGGCTGTTGAGGTACGACTTCACGGACGAGGTCAGCGTGTTGCCGTCGTTGAGCACGACGACCGCCTTGCCGCTCGTCCCCTCCGCGCCCGCGGCCGACGCGGCGGCGAGGGCCGAGTGGTAGTCGGTGCCGGTCGCGATGAAGACGTACGTCGGCGCGCTGGTGATCGACTTGGCGACGGCGACCGAGGTCGAGTAGCGGGACGTGCCCGCAAGCCGCTTCGGGACGAACCCGAGCGCGGTGACCTTCGTCGAGACGGCACTGCTCAGGATCGACGTGCCGCCGACGAGGTAGACGCTCGCACCCGGCTTGAGCGTCCGCTTGAGCTCTTTCTGCACGGACGCCGAGATCGAGGTGCCCGGGGTCAGCAGGACCGGCCCGTGCTTCTTGCCCGCGAGGGCGGGGGCGGTCAGCGCGTACGACTGGCTGTCCTGGGAGACCAGCACGGCGGACGAGGCGTTCATCAGGCCCGGCTCGCTCTGGCCGACCGTGTTCCAGGTCCAGCGGGACGCGGCGATGTTGCTGCCGTAGACGTCGGCGCCGGAGACCCGGGAGACGAAGTTCTTCCGCAGCGGCTGCCAGACAGGCGAGCGGCCTCCCCAGGGGAAGGGCCGGCCCTCCGTCACCGTGTCCGCCGTGATCGTCATGACGACATTGCTCTCCTGGCGGCCACCGCTGGTGGGCCGGTCGAAGTGCACGACGAGCCGGTCGCTCGCGGGCGCCCAGGAGGGGCTGTCGTAGTCACCGGCGTCATCGGTCAGGCGGCGCTCGCCGGTGCCGTCGGTGTTGATCGAGAAGAGCTGGCGGTGACCGCCGACGGTGCGGATGAAGGCGACCTTGGTGCCGTCGGGCGAGATGGCGGGCGAGCCGCCCCCGGCGATCTTGGTCTCCGTCTTGGTGGCGGCGTTGTAGACCATGACCGACGGCGTGGTCGTGGTGCAGCCGGTGCCGTTGCGCTGGAAGGCCAGCAGCGTGCCGGTCGCGTCGCCGCTCGGCACGAGGTCGCAGCCGCCGGTGGCCAGCAGCCGGACCGGGGTGCCGCCGCCGGCCGGGATCGAGTAGAGCTTCTTGGCCGCGGAGAAGACGATTCTGCGGCCGTAGGTCCAGTACGTGGGGTGGGAGGCCGAGCTGCCCGATGCCGACGGGTAGACCGTCGTCACGCTGAGGCTGGTGAGGCCGACGGTCCCCAGCCCTCCGGCCGACTCGAAGACGACGCGGCTGCCGTCGGGCGACCACGCGGGCGTCTGGTCGTCGGAGCCGTTCGAGACACGCTTCTCGCCGTTGCCGTCGACGTCCACCGACATGATGCCGTCGTTGGAGACGGCGATCCTGCCGTCCGCCGCCGGCCACCCGGCGACATCGGCCGACGCCCCCGGTGCCAGTGCGATCGCCGTGCCCGCGGCCAGGGCCGTCGCCGCGGTGAGCGCCACGAGTCTGTGGCGCGCGAAGATTTTCAAGGGTGTACCCCCCCAGGTAGGTGCGATGGGCCGCCGGACCACCTCGCAGGGGCCTACGGGATGAACTCAGAGCGTCATTCCCGTGTACGGCGGCGGCGCCACTGTAAGCCCTTGCGGATCACCTTGGGAACGGAGTTACCGGAGGGAAACTTCAGGAACTCCGCAGCTCACGCGCCCGCGCCTCCAGCAGTTCCCGCTCCCGCCCGTTCCGCGCCAGCGAGGCCGCCCGCTCGAACTCCGCGCGCGCCTCCCGCGGACGTCCGAGCCGGGCGAGCAGGTCCCCCCGGACGCTCGGCAGCAAGTGGTAGTCGCGCAGGGCCGGTTCGCCGGCGAGGCCGTCGACGATGACGAGCGCGGGCTCCGGGCCCTCGGCCATCGAGACGGCCACGGCACGGTTCAGTTCGATCACGGGGGACGGAGAGCGGGCCGCCAGCAGGCCGTACAGGGTGGCGATCCGGGGCCAGTCCGTGCCCTCGTAGGTGTAGGCCTGCGCGTGGCAGGCGGCGATGGCGGCCTGGAGGGCGTACGGCCCCGGGCTGCCGGTGGCGACGGCGTTCGACCGGCCCAGCGCGGCGAAGCCGCGGCGGATCAGCATGCGGTTCCAGCGGCGGCGCCGCTGGTCCTTGAGCAGGACGGGTTCGCCGCCGGGCCCGGTGCGGGCGGCCGCCCGGGACTCCTGGAGTTCCAGCAGGGCGGCGAGAGCGTGCACCTCGCTCTCCTTGGGCATCAGCTCGGCGAGCACCCGGGCCAGCCGGAGCGCGTCCTCGCACAGTGCGGGGCGGAGCAGATCGTCGCCCGCGGTGGCCGCGTACCCCTCGTTGAACACGAGGTAGATGACCTCCAGCACGGACCCGAGCCGGGCTTCGCGCTCGGGCCCGTACGGGACCTCGAAGGCCACCCCCTTCGTCGCCAGCGTCCGCTTGGCCCGCACGATGCGCTGGGCGACCGTCGCCTCCGGGACGAGGAACGCGCGGGCGATCTCGGACGTCGTCAGGCCGCCGAGGAGCCGCAGGGTGAGCGCGATGCGGGCCTCGGCGGACAGGACGGGATGGCAGGCGGTGAAGACCAGGCGCAGCAGGTCGTCGTCGATGTCGTCCGGGTCGGAGGGTTCGTCGAGGTGGTGCGGCGCGGACTGCGAGAGGTCCCGCCCGACCTCCTCCAGCTTGCGCGCGTAGCGCTCCCGGCGGCGTACGAGGTCGATCGCCCGGTGCTTGGCGGTGGCCGTCAGCCAGGCGCCGGGGTTGTCCGGCACCCCGTCGCGCGGCCACTGTTCCAGCGCGGCGACCAGGGCGTCCTGCGCGAGTTCCTCGGCGATGCCGACGTCACGGACGATCCGGGCCACGCCCGCGATGATGCGGGGGGACTCGATGCGGTAGATGGTCTCGACGGCGGTGTCGACGCCGCCGTCGGGTGCTCGGGTGGGCTGCTGTTCCACAACCCCCCATGAGACACCCACGGCGGCGCCGGGCCAAGGAGCGCTCAGCCCCCGGCGATCTCCCGCACCTCGCAGGTGACCGTCCAGTGCTCCTCGTGCACCTTCAGGAAGCGCTTGGTCCACTCCACGGCCTCGGCCATGTCCTTGCACTGCATGATCGCGTAGCCGCCGACGACCTCCTTGGACTCGGTGAAGGGCCCGTCGGTCACGGACAGTTCCCCGCCCGCGTAGTGGACGCGCTTGCCCTGCGCGCTCGGCGTCAGGCCCTCGGTCTGGAGCATGACGCCGGCCTTGGTGATCTCCTCGATGAGCTCACCCATCCGCTGCATCAGTTCGGGGCTGGGCCCTTCGGCGGGCGCGGTGCGCTCGTCGATCTGGACCAGGGAAAGGTAGCGGGGCATGGTGACTCCTCGTATCGGTGCTACGCGGAGGCGGGGCTTCTCCCGGCCTCTCACCTGTGCGTCGAACGGGGGGAACCCGAATCGACACACGCCCCGAGAATTCTCCGGAAGTATTTTCCGGGGCCCCGCTCATCCACGTTTCCGCAGGTCGTACGGCGGCTGCTCGCCTCGCGGCCCAACCCCTCGCGGCCCAACCCCCGTCGCCGAACCGCTCGCGCCGGGCCCGTCAGCGCAGCGACGTCCACAGCTCCTGCGCGGCCGGTTCGCGGGCCACCACCCGGTTGGGGTCGGACGGAGCCGTCGCGACCGGCATCATCACCGTCTTCACGTCGTCCGAGGACAGGCCCTTCAGGCTCTGGCCCAGGTTCACCAGCTCCTTGAGGGAGTCGAGGCCGGTGTCCGTGGTCAGGCTGGAGGTGACCGCGTCGGCGACCTGGTAGAGCTCGGTGGGGTCGGTGAGCAGGTCGGTGGTGGCCATCTGCTCCAGCAGGGCCTTGACCAGCTTCTGCTGGAGGCCTATCCGGCCGAGGTCGCTGCCGTCGCCTATGCCGTGCCGGGTGCGGGCCAGGGCGAGGGCCTGCTTGCCGCTCAGATGGTGGGTGCCGGCGTCGAGGTGCAGATGGCTCTTGTCGTCGTCGATGTCCTGCTCGGTGGTGACGGTGACCCCGCCGAGGGCGTTCACCAGCTTCGCGAAGCCCGCGAAGTCGATCTCGATGTAGTGGTCCATCCGGACGTTCGTGATCGACTCGACCGTCTTCACGGCGCACACAGGACCGCCCACCGAGTAGGCGCTGTTGAACATCGCGTTGTACGCCACCGCCGTCGAGCCCCCGGACGCCAGCGGGCAGGACGGACGGGTGACCAGCGTGTCCCGGGGGATGCTGACGACCGTGGCCGTGGTGCGGCCCGCGTCGATGTGCACGACCATCGCCGTGTCGGAGCGCGCGCCGGAACTGTTCCCCCCGCCGAGCTTCGCGTTCGCCTTGCCGCTGCGCGAGTCCGAGCCGAGGACCAGGATGTTGAGGGCCTCGGCCGGCAGCGGCGACGGGGACGCCGAGGCGGAGGCGGACGCCGTGGCCGAGGGTGTCACCACCGCCTTGGCCGGGCGGTCGTCACCGAGCGCGCTGTTGATGTCGACGCTGGCGATGTTGCGGTTCAGATGCCAGTACGCCCAGCCCGCGGTGCCGGCGCCCACCACCAGCAGTCCGGCCAGGGTGAGGCCGGCGGCCTTCAGCACCCGCGACCGCCGGCCCCGCCGTCTGATCTCGTCGCCGTTCTCGTCGCCGTTCTCGTCATGTCCGGTCACGGACAGGAACGTAAGTGCGCTTTATTAGGAGACTGTTAGGGATAGAGGCGCGGAACGTTTTTCTTCGGAGAATCTCATCGTTCTCAGCCCGGACTCAGTGCGGACCCGTCACGGACCCCGACTCCGACTCCGACCCAGACCCCGGCCCCGGCCCCGGTTCAGCCCAGTGTCACAGTGGGCACGGGGTTGCTGCCGCTCCAGGACGCGTTGAACCCGAGGGTCACCGAACCGCCGTCCGGGACGGTCCCGTTGTAGGAGGCGTTGGCGCAGCTCACGGCCGCGCCGCTCTGGGTGCAGGTGGCGTTCCAGGCCTGGGTGATCCGCTGGCCCGCGCCGTACGTCCAGTTCACCTTCCACGAGGAGAGCGCGGCCCCGGAGCACGCGATGCGCACCTGCCCGGTGAACCCGGTGTTCCACTGGGTCTGGACGCTGTACGTCGCCGTGCACGCGCCCGTCGGCGGCGTCGTGGTCCCTCCGCCCAGCGAGGCCGCGATGGCGTCGTACGCCGGTTTGGGCGCGTAGTTCTCGTCGTACGGGGTCGCCGCGCCGTAGCCCGAGAAGACGTCCGGGATCCAGGAGTCGGAGTCGGTGAAGCCCCAGACGGTCACGCCGTAGCAGCGGGTCACGGCGACGCAGGCGTCGAACACCGCTCTGTAGTCGGCGGCCTGCTGGGCCGGCTTGGTGCTGTCCGAGGGGAGTTGCATGCGGACGTCCAGCTCCGTGACCGCGACATCGACACCGAGGTCGGCGAAGCGCTGGATGTTCTGCTGGAGGGTGCCGGGGACCTGGCCGAGGATGAGGTGGGCCTGGAGGCCGACGCCGTCGATCGGGACACCGCGCGCCTTCAGGGACTTGACCAGGTTGTACAGGGCGGTGCTCTTGGCGTTGACGCCCTCGACGTTGTAGTCGTTGATGTAGAGCTTGGCGCTCGGGTCGGCGGCGTGCGCCCAGGTCAGCGCCTGGGCGATGTAGTCGGCGCCGAGGCCGTTGTACCAGAGGGTCGAACGGTAGGTGCCGTCCTCGTTGAAGGGCTCGTTGACCACGTCCCAGGCGGCCAGCTTGCCCTTGTAGCGGGTGACTTCCGTGGTGATGTGGTCCTGGAGCAGACCGCTCAGCTCGGCGGTCGTCCAGGTGCCGTTCGTCAGCCAGCTCGGGTTCTGGCTGTGCCAGACCAGGGTATGACCGCGCACCTGCTGGTTGTGGGCCTGCGCGAACGCGACGATCTGGTCGGCCTCGGCCCAGTTGAAGCTGCCCCGGGTGGGCTCGACGGTGCCCCACTTCATCGCGTTGCCCGGGGTCAGCGAGTTGAACTGACCCCCGGCGATGTCGCCGTACGTCCCGGTCAGCTTGGAGCCGGTGACGGCGGTGCCGATGACCTTGCCCTTGGCGGCGGCGAGGTCGCGCAGCGGGGTGCCGGCGGCGTGCGCCGTCGTGCCGGCCGCGAGCAGGGCGGCCACCGTCAGGGCCCCGGTGAACAGGGCGGCGGCGCGGCGGCGTAAGGGACGGGTTTTGATGACACGGGTTCGGGAGGTTCTCATGGCGGGTGCCTCCGAAAGTTTCGGTCGTACAACCGATTGACTTCGCAGGAGTGTGGAGGGGGATGCCCCACCCGTCAATACGGCCTCCTGGCCCCACAGGACTGACCTGCCCCCTGGTGACGGGCGACCCCACCCCCTGCTTTCGCCCCCTCCGCCCCACCCCGGGGCTCCGCCCCAGCCCCCGCTCCTCAAACGCCGGAGGGGCTGGATTTTCCCGGCCGGGGCTGAAACTGCTGCCCGCACCCAAGCGGGCGCTTACCCGCAGCCGGGATCCGGCGCGAGGGGACGTGCCGGTACATCGATGCCCGTCGCCACCGACGCCCACCCCTCACCCAACGGCGACGGGC
>NZ_JBHYXD010000068.1:0-35313 GCF_042751995.1 Streptomyces sp. NPDC059371
CGGGGCGCGCGCCCGGGGGGGGTGTGGGGGGGGGGGGGGGGGGGGGGGGGGGCCCGGGGGGGGGGGGGGGGGGGGGGGGGGGGGGGGGGGCCCCCCCCCCCCCCAACACCCGTTTTCTTTATACGATGCGGGCATGAACGAAGAATCGGCGCAGGCCCGTTGGGAGCTGCGCACCCAGCGGCCCCTGCTCGTCCTCGCGGTGGCGTTCGCCCTCGCCTACGCCGTGCCGATCGTGGACAGCGACGCCGGCCGCACCGTCACGTCCACCTGCACGGCCGTGGAGTGGGTGGTGTGGGGGGCCTTCGCGGCCGACTACCTCGTGCGGCTCGCTCTCGCCCCGCAGCGGCGGGCGTTCGTCCGCGGCCACTGGATGGACCTGTGCGCCGTGATCCTGCCGATCCTCCAGCCGCTGCGGCTGCTGCGGCTCGTCTCCACGCTGACGCTGGTCGGGCGGCGCGCCCGGATGGCCTCCCAGATACGGCTGACGACGTACGTCGGGGGCGCGGTCGTCGGGCTGCTGATGTTCGGCTCGCTGGCCGTGCTGTCGGTGGAGCGGGACTCCCCGAACGGGAACATCAAGACGCTGGGTGACGCGGTGTGGTGGTCGTTCACGACGATGACGACCGTCGGGTACGGCGATCACGCCCCGACGACGGGGATGGGCCGTGTCCTCGCGGTCGGGCTGATGCTCTCCGGAATCGCGCTCCTCGGTGTGGTCACCGCGAACATCGCCGCCTGGTTCATCTCGCGGTTCGAGAAGGACGACGTGGAGGAGCGGCGGCAGACCGCGGCGATCGAGGCGCTCACGGCCGAGGTGCGGGCGCTGCGGGCCGAGGTCGCCGCCCTGACCGGCGGCCCGGGAATCCTGCCGTATCCCTTGGCGGCGGCGGGGCCGGAGGAGCACTCCCCCACATAGCGGTACGGCCGCCCGCGTGGCCGGGGGCCGTCCAGCACCCCGGGCCGCCCGCGTGGCCGGGGGTTGCCGGACCGCCACGCAGTCCGGGGGCGCGGCACCGCCCGTAGGGGCCGGTGGGGCTGCCCGTACAGCCGGTGGGCCCGTTCGTACGCACCGACGAGCCCGCCCGTACCAACCGGTGGGCCCGCGCGTACGCGTCGTCCGGGCCGCCCGTACAAGCCGGTGGGCCCGCGTGCCGCTCGGGCGGCGCGCGGGCCCGTATCCGGTTCGGTCCCCGCCGGCGTCAGAGCAGGCCGTTGCCCGGTCCGCCGCCCAGCCAGATGACCGCCAGGAGTGTGTCGATCGCTCCCAGCACCAGCGCGATCAGCGCCGGCACCGGCCCCGAGCCGGTCCAGCGGCGGCCCATCGCGAGCCAGCCGCAGACCATCGCGGCCGGCCCGAGGACGATCCCCAGGGCGAAGAAGCCGGCCACCGCGCACACGGTGCCGACGATGCCCAGGGTCGCGCTGTCCGGCCCGGTCCGTGAGCCTGTACGGCCACGTGAACGGGGGTGCCTGCGCGTACCGTTTCCGAAGCCCGCCATCATCTACTCCTGAACTCCCGTGACCTGTCGGTCGGTTCGGGTCGATGGACCGGGTACCCCCGTTTCACGCCGACAGGCCCGCCCGAATCCCGGGCGGGCCTGTGTGTGGGGGCGGAACCCTCAGATGTGACCGACGCCCGCGCCGGCCTCGGCGTTCTCGCCGCGCTTGGTGAGCAGCGCGACGAAGACGGCCACGACGGCCACGACCGCGGCCACGAGGCACGCGAGGCTCATGCCGGAGATGAACGTGTCGTGCGCGACCGCCGAGATCTTCGCGGCGATGGCCTCCGGCGTTCCCTTGGCGACCGGCGCCAAGCCCTGCTGCACGGACTGCGAGGCCAGGGCCTGCTGCGCGTCGGTGAGCTTGGGCAGACCGGCCCCGGCCCAGTTGCCCGCGAGGTCGTTGTCGACCTTCGACGCCATCACGGCACCGAGCACGGCCGTACCGAGGCTGCCGCCGATCTGCATGGCGGCCTGCTGGAGACCGCCGGCGACACCGGAGAGCTCCATCGGGGCGTTGCCGACGATGACCTCGGTGGCGCCGACCATGACCGGCGCGAGGCCGAAGCCGAGCAGGGCGAACCAGATGGACATCAGCCCGCTGGAGGTGTCGGCCTCCAGCGTCGACATGCCGTACATGGCGATCGCGGTGGCCGCCATGCCCCCCGCGAGCGGGATGCGCGGGCCGAGCTTGGTGATGGCCAGACCCGCGAGCGGGGAGCCGACGATCATCATGCCGGTGAGCGGCAGCAGGTGCAGGCCCGCGTCGACCGGGCTCATGCCGTGCACGTTCTGGAGGTAGAACGTCACGAAGAACAGGCCGCCCATGAACGCGATGGCCATGAGCACCATCAGCACCACACCCGCCGAGAGCGGGACGGAGCGGAAGAGGCCGAGCGGGATCAGCGGTTCCTTGACGCGCTTCTCCCACAGGGCGAAGAGCACGAAGCCGAGGACCGAGGCGCCGAGGAAGGACCAGGTCTTGACGTCGCCCCAGCCCCAGGCCGGGGCCTTGATGAGCGCCCAGACCAGGCAGAACATGGCGCCGGAGAGCAGCGCGATGCCGGGCAGGTCGAAGGAGCGCGGGGCGTTCTCGGCGCGGTGGTCCTTGAGGATCAGCACACCGAGGACGAGCGCGATGGCGCCGACCGGCACGTTGATGAAGAACACCGACTGCCAGCTCACGTGCTGGACGAGCAGACCGCCGAGGATCGGGCCGCCCGCGGTGGAGGCGCCGATGACCATGCCCCAGATGCCGATCGCCATGTTCAGCTTCTCGGCCGGGAAGGTGGCGCGGAGCAGGCCGAGGGCGGCCGGCATGAGCAGCGCGCCGAACAGACCCTGGAAGACGCGGAAGGTGACCACGAACGCGATGCTGTGCGACAGGCCGATCGCGCCGGACGCGGCGGCGAAGCCGGTCACGCCGATCAGGAACGTCTGGCGGTGGCCGAAGCGGTCGCCGAGCTTGCCCGCGGTGATGAGGGAGACCGCGAGGGCGAGGAAGTAGGCGTTGGTGATCCACTGGACGTCGGCGAAGGTCGCGCCGAGGTCCTTGGCGATCGCCGGGTTGGCGATGGCGACGATGGTGCCGTCCAGGGCCACCATCATGACCCCGACGGCCACGGTGATGAGGGTGAACCACGGATGGCCGCGCAGGCCCGTGGACGGGGCCTGGTCCAATGACGCGACCGGAGTCTTGTCCTCCGGGCCCGTCTTGTCGATGGTGGTCTGACTAGTCATTTTTCGAGGCTAGTGACAGTCGCTGACAATTGACAAACCGATTCACAAGTCGGTAACTGTCACGTCACTCACAGATAGGCTGAACTGGGCGAACAGTTCGGTTGGGAGAGAACGCGACACCATGACGGAGACGGTGGACACGGCCGACACGGCCGGGGAGGCTGACGCGGCCGGGACGGCGGACACGCCGGGCACGGCCGGGACGGCGGAGCGGACCGAGCCGGCGGACGGGGCGGAGCCGGTGGCGCCGCGCCCCGGGCTGCGGGAGCGTAAGAAGCAGCGCACCCGGGACGCACTGCTGCGGGCCGCCCTGGAACTGTTCACCACCCAGGGTTACGAGCGGACCACGGTCGACGAGATCACCGAGGCCGTCGACGTCTCCCAGCGCACCTTCTTCCGCTACTTCGCCGGCAAGGAGGACGCGGCCCTGTTCCTCCAGCGGCTCTCGGAGTCGCATTTCATCGCGGCGGTGCGCGAACGCCCGCCCCACGAGGCGCCGTTGGAGGCGCTGCGTCGCGCCGTTCTGGAGAGCTGGGACACCATCGGCGAGGCGATCGAGGAGGTGGTGCCCATCGAACTGCACATGCGCACCTATCAATTGATCGAATCGACTCCCGCGCTGCTCGCGGTGCATCTGCGCCGCTCGGAGGAGATCGAGGAGGAGATCGCGCGGCTCATCGCCGAGCGCGAGGGCCTCGACGTGGACACGGACCCTCGCCCGCGTATCGCGGTCGCGGTGTTCGGCGGGGTGATGCGGGTCACGGGCCGCCGGTGGGGGGCGGGCGAGGACACCAGCGTCGAGGCGATCCGCGAGCTGACCGCGACCTATCTCGACCATGTGGGGCCCGCGTTGGCGGAGAAGTGGGGCCCCGCGCCGCGGTGAGGCCCGCCTACGCGATCCGGCGCCCTTCACGTACGTCGATCGGCGCATGTCCGCGTACGGAAACCTCGCGCACGCGCGCGCCCGTTGTCCGGGTGACGCCCTCGCGCAACGCTCCGTGAGAGCTTCCGGACCTTCACAACACCCCCGTACGGAGCGTCACATATCGCACACGCATAGCAGAAAAGCACGTACACAGTGTCACCATTTAACTCAAACTGAACCCGGTTTGCCCCAATCGCCCCATCAGAAACGTGATCCCAGTCACTCGTGTAACGGGAGGCTCTTCACTTCTCCTAGGGTGTCCTCTCAGTGACTTCCTTCGACACCACCCCCCAACTCAACGTCTGGCGCGCTCTGCTCGCGCTGGCCGTGGTGTTCGTGATGCTGGCCACCAGTGGCTGGACCGCGCTCCACAGCCATCGGGCAGCCTCTCCGCTCCAGTCGTCCCGCTCCGCGTGGGAGCGCGGCAGCATGGCCGGGCACAAGCTGCCCGACCCGGACTCCGCTCCGGGAGTGCTGACGCATTTCTTCACCACGCTCGACACGCAGCAGCGCTCGAAGCTCGCGCACCGCTACCCGCTCGCGGTCGGCAACATGAACGGGGCGCCGGTGACCCTGCGCTACGCGGCGAACCGTCTCGCGCTCAAGCACGAGCGCACGGTCGAGCGCGGGCGCATGCACGACAACCGGCTGTCCTCGGTCGGCCAGTACGACGCGGGCCGCCGCATGCACCGCTACGAAGCGCTGTTGCACGAGGGCCGCAAGATCCTCGCCTTCGACCCCAACGGCTCGGGCCGGGTCGCCGAGGTCTTCGGCGACCTCGACAGGGCGAGCCGCGTCTCGGTCGTGGTCCCCGGTGTCGACACCGACCTGCTCACCTTCCAGCGCACGTTCAAGCAGTACTCGGCGCCGGTCGGCATGGCGGGTTCGCTGTACGAGGCGGAGCGCGCGGCGGATCCGGGCACCCGTACGGCCGTGATCGCGTGGGCCGACTACACGACGCCCAACGGTCTGGGCATCGACTCGGCCACCGCCATGCGGGCCGAGGACGGCGCGGTACGGCTGAACGCGCTGCTGCGGGCGCTGCCGGGCACCTCCGAGGTGGCGCTGTACTGCCACAGCTACGGCTCGGTGCTGTGCGGGGTGGCCGCCTCGTCGCTGCCCGCCCGGGTCTCCGACATTGCGGTGGCGGGCAGCCCCGGCATGCGGGTGGCGAAGGCGGCGAACCTGCACACCACCGCCCGGGTCTGGGCGATGCGCGACGCGGACGACTGGATCAAGGACGTGCCGCACATGGAGGTCGGCGGCCTCGGGCACGGCGCGGACCCGGTGTCCAAGGGGTTCGGGGCGCGCCTGCTGTCGGCCGAGGGGGCGAAGGGGCACGCCGGCTACTTCGAGCCGGGTACGGAGAGTCTCCGCAACTTCGCGGAGATCGGGATCGGTGCGTACCGCGCCGTCAGCTGCGCGCGTGATGATGACGCCTGCCGGACGGGTTTGTCCGCCGGTGCGTCGGCCTGACGCGCGTAGAGGACGAAAAACTGCGGTCCGCCCAGAGAGGCGACGGAGGCTTGCGTGCCGCATACGATGGCCCGCATGGGTGACGTACTGGCCGGATTTCATGCCGCCTGGGAGTTCGAGTCCGACTCCGTGCTCATCCGCTTCGAACGGGGGATCCGCTCACCGAAGCTGTTCCAGGCGCTCGGCGAACGCCGTATCCCCCTGGAGGCGATCGCGGCGGTGACGCTGACGCCCGGGAAGCGAGGCACGGTCGTTCTGCGTGCGGTGCCGAGGCCCGGCGCCGATCCGCTGATGGAAGCGGCCGCGGGACAGCTCAAGGAGGGGTGCGACCCCTATCGGCTGGTGCTGCCCGCCGACCGCGAGACACTCGCCGAGTACTACGCGGACGAGCTGCGCGGACAGCTCACCACCGACGAGGAGCCGGCCGAGCGCTTTCTCGTGAAGCCGCCCGAGGGGCCCCTGACCTTCAAGGCCTACGACGGGAAGGCCGCCTTCGACGGCAAGACGGTGTCCTTCCGGTGGTTCTGGACGGGCGCGTCCTCGGCGAAGTGGAAGGCCGGCGACCAGACCTTCCCGGTCTCCTCGCTGTGCGGGGTCGAGTGGCGCTCCCCCGAGGTGTTCGAGGGGCATCTGCGGCTGCTGCGGCGGGATCCCGCCCCGGCGCATCCCGCGCAGGCGGACCAGGACCCGGCCGCGGTCGTCTTCGGGCTCGGGTACGGGCCCGTCCACGAGTCGCTGCCGTTCGCGGCGGCCGTGCTCGCCGCCGCGCGCTCCGC
Organism: Streptomyces sp. NPDC059371; assembly: GCF_042751995.1. Classification (NCBI taxonomy): domain Bacteria; kingdom Bacillati; phylum Actinomycetota; class Actinomycetes; order Kitasatosporales; family Streptomycetaceae; genus Streptomyces; species Streptomyces sp. NPDC059371. Next base: position 6,417 of record NZ_JBHYXD010000068.1, read on the forward strand.
GAGTCCCGCTCCGGTGGCCGCGGTCCCGGCGCCGCACCGCGACCCGGCCGACATCGCCGACCGGATCCGGCATCTCGGGGAGCTCCACGAGGCGGGGCTCGTCACGGACGAGGAGTTCTCCGTGAAGAAGGCGGAACTGCTCGCCCAGCTCTAGCGGGCCGGCACCGGGGAGGGTGCCCTCGCGTCAGGAGCGCTCCGATGCGAGGGCGCGGCCCGCGTCCCCGTAGAAGCCGATCTTCCGGTCGAGCACGGCCAGGGTGTCCTGGAGCTCGGCGATCCGGGCCCGGACGTCCCGGCGGGTCGCCTCCAGGAGCTCGTAGCGCTCCCCGTACGTGTGGTCGCCGGCGCGCACCATCTCCGCGTAGCGGACCATGTCGGCGACCGGCATCCCGGTGAGCCGGAGCTTGCCGACGAGGCCCAGCCAGTCCAGGTCACGGTTGCTGTAGCGGCGCTGGCCGGTGTGCGAACGGTCGATGTGCGGCATCAGCCCGATGCGCTCGTACCAGCGCAGGGTGTGCGCGCTGAGGCCGGTGAAGGCGACGACCTCGCTGATCGTGTAGTTGTCCCGGCCGTCCGGGCGCCGCGGCTCTTGTTCGGGGGTCTCGACGCAGGTGTCGGTCCCGGTGGCCCCGGCTGTGGTCTCCATCACCGTCATGCCCCCACGCTAAAACCTTGGAGTCCACTCCAGGCAAGCCGAACCGGCCGAAAACCCCAGGACATGGCCGGGAGACGATGGTTACCGTGCGGATCATGAGTCTCGTACGCCGCGCCACGCCCGAGGACGCCTCCGAAGTGCTGCGCCTGCGCCAGGTGATGATCGACTCTGTCTTCGAGGCGGGCTCCTCCAGCGCGTGGCACGCCGCGTCGCTGCCGACCGTACGCGCGAGACTCGCCGATGCCGGGGAATCCTTCGCCGCCTTCGTGATCGACCACCCGGAGCGGCCGGGCACCCTCGCGGCGCTCGTCGCCGGGACGGTCGAGTACCGGATCGGGCGGGCGGACAATCCGCACGGCGCGACGGGGTACGTCTTCAGCGTCGCCACCGATCCGGGCGCCCGGCGCCGCGGCTACGCCCGCGCCTGCGTGGAGACGCTCCTCGGCTGGTTCCGTGAGCGCGGTGTCGTCCAGGTCGACCTCAACGCCTCCGCCGAGGCCGAGCCGCTCTACGCGGCCCTCGGGTTCGTCCGCAAGCCGGACCCCTCGATGCGGCTGCGCCTCTGAGCCGCTTAGGCTCGGGGCATGTCCTTGCAGAGCCTGGCGCTGATCTCGAACTGGCCCGTTCCCACCGCCGCGGCCGCGGTCGTCCGGGCGGACGGCAGTGTGGCCGGGGCGCACGGGCCGGGTGGGCACCGGTTCGCGCTGGCGTCCGTGACCAAGCCGCTCGCCGCGTACGCCGCGCTCGTCGCGTACGAGGAGGGGGCGATCGAGCTCGACGAACCCGCCGGGCCCGCCGGTTCGACGGTCCGCCATCTGCTCGCGCACACCTCGGGTCTGGCCTTCGACGGGCACCGGGCGACCTTCACGCCCGGGGAGCGGCGGCTGTACTCCAACGCCGGCTTCGAGGTGCTCGGGGACCACATCGCCAAGGCGGCGGACATGCCCTTCGCGGAGTATCTGCGTCAGGCGGTCCTCGAACCGCTCGGCATGACCGCGACGACGCTGGACGGCTCGCCCGCGAGGGACGGTGTCTCGACGGTGGACGACCTCGTGCGCTTCGCGGCCGAGCTCCAGGCCCCCCGGCTGCTGGACCCGCGCACGGTCGCGGAGGCGACGACCGTCCAGTACCCCGGCACCAAGGGCGTCCTTCCGGGGTACGGCCACCAGAGCCCCAACGACTGGGGGCTCGGCTTCGAGATCCGTGACTCCAAGTCGCCGCACTGGACGGGGAACGCGTCCTCGCCGCGCACCTTCGGCCACTTCGGGCAGGCCGGTACGTTCCTGTGGGTCGACCCGGCCGTGGGCGCCGCCTGCGTCGCGCTGACCGACCGGAACTTCGGGTCCTGGGCGATCGAGGCGTGGACGCCGTTCACGGACGCGGTACTGGCCGACCTCGCCTCCTGACGCGGTTCGGCCGCGTCAGCCGACCGCCATCTCCCACACCAGCAGCTCCGCCGGGGCCCCCGCGACCAGCTCCAGGTCCTTCGCGTCCGTGATCCGGGCCGCGTCCCCCTCCCCCAGCTCCACACCGTCCAGCCGGACCTCGCCGCGCACGACGTGGAGGTACACGTAGGACCCGTCCGGGACCGCCGTGCGCTCGCCCGCCGTCAGCCGGCGCACATGGAGCATGGCGCCCGCCTCGGGGACGGCGTACGGGGTGGAGTCGGCGATGCCGCGGACGGTCTCGTACGCGGGGTCGCCGCCCGGTTCCAGCGGGGCCAGCCACATCTGGACGAAGACCAGCGGCAGTTCGCCGTCGTTGCGCTCGACGTGCCGCACTCCGCCCGCCGAGCTCAGCCGCTGGACGTCGCCGTGCCGCAGCACCGACTCGTTCCCGCTCGAGTCGCGGTGGGTCAGCTCGCCCTCCACCACCCAGGTGACGATCTCGGTGTGGCTGTGCGGATGCTCGTCGAAGCCGGCGCCCGGGGCGAGCCGCTCCTCGTTGCAGGCGATGACCGCGCCGAAGCGGAGGTTGTCGGGGTCGTAGTGCGGGCCGAAGGAAAAGGCGTGGAGCGAGGAGATCCCGGCCGCCGGGTCCCCTCCGCGGTAGCGCTCGTCGGCGCGGCGGACGTCCATCACCTCACCACCGTAGCCCCGGCCCGGCGGCGGCTCCTTGCTTACTTGCGACCCGCCGCCGCACAGCTCCGTCCGGATAAGGCAGTCTTGTCCCGTGCCCGAACCCGAAGCCAGCAACACCGAGCGCTCTGCGCACGACGTCGACTCGCACACCGCGACCCTCAAGCGGCTGGAGAAGTCGGCCGGCAGTCTCGCCGCCCAGGCCATCACGCGGATGGACGAGACGCTGCCGTGGTACCGGGCCATGCCACCGGAGAACCGGTCGTGGATCGGGCTGGTCGCCCAGGCCGGCATCGCGGCCTTCACGGAGTGGTTCCGGCACCCGGACGCCCCGCAGGCCATCTCCACGGACGTCTTCGGCACCGCGCCACGCGAGCTGACCAGGGCCATCACGCTGCGCCAGACGGTGGAGATGGTGCGGACGACAATCGAGGTCATGGAATCGGCCATCGACGAGGTGGCGGCACCCGGCGACGAGTCCGTGCTGCGCGAGGCGCTCCTCGTGTACGCCCGTGAGATCGCCTTCGCCACCGCCCAGGTGTACGCGCAGGCGGCGGAGGCACGCGGCGCCTGGGACGCCCGGCTCGAGTCGCTCGTCGTGAACGCGGTGCTCTCCGGCGAGGCCGACGAGGGCGCCGTCTCCCGGGCCGCCGCGCTCGGGTGGAACTCGCCCGAACATGTCTGCGTGGTGCTGGGCACGGCACCCGACGGTGACAGTGAGCTGACCGTCGAGGCGATCCGGCGGGCGGCCCGGCACGCCAAGCTCCAGGTGCTGACAGGGGTGCTCGGGGACCGGCTGGTCGTCATCGCCGGCGGCAGCGACAACCCGCTCGCCGTCGCCAAGTCGCTGATCGGTCCGTACGCCGCCGGATCGGTCGTCGCGGGCCCGATCGTGCCCGATCTGCTGGCCGCGACCCGGTCGGCACAGGCCGCGGCGGCCGGGCTCAAGGCGTGTTTCGCCTGGCAGGACGCCCCCCGCCCGGTACTGGCGGACGATCTGCTGCCGGAGCGCGCGATCGCCGGAGACCCGTCGGCCCGCGAGCAGTTGGTGGAGGAGATCTACAGACCGCTGGAGGAGGCGGGCTCGGCGCTCCTGGAGACACTCAGCGTCTATCTGGAACAGGCGAGCAGCCTCGAAGGCGCGGCCCGGATGCTGTTCGTCCATCCCAACACCGTGCGCTACCGGCTCCGACGTGTGACTGACGTCACCGGCTGGTCGCCCTCGGATGTTCGATCGGCGTTCACGCTGCGGATCGCGCTGATCCTGGGGCGTCTGGCCGCTGGAGATCCACAAACCTAGGCTTTTGTCGGGCCCCTACAATTCCCCCTCGTGTTCTTCGTCCCTGTCCCCACGGGCGGCCGTGGCCGTCCACAAGAGAGAGTGTGAGAGTGCTCGTACTCGTCGCTCCCGGCCAGGGCGCTCAGACGCCCGGCTTCCTGACTCCTTGGCTCGACCTCCCCGGCGCCGCCGAACGCCTCGCCGCGTGGTCGGACGCCATCGGGCTGGACCTTGCCCACTACGGCACCCAGGCCGACGCGGACGCGATCCGTGACACGGCCGTCGCGCAGCCGCTCCTGGTCGCCGCCGGTCTCCTGTCCGCCGCGGCCCTCGGTGACGTGACCCCCGGTGCCGTCGCCGGTCACAGCGTCGGCGAGATCACCGCGGCCGCGTTCGCGGGAGTGCTCGACGACACCGCCGCGCTGGACCTCGTACGCAAGCGGGGCCTCGCGATGGCGGACGCCGCCGCCATCACGCAGACCGGTATGTCGGCGCTGCTCGGCGGTGACCCCGACACGACGGTCGCGCACCTGGAGAAGCTCGGGCTGACCCCGGCGAACGTGAACGGCGCCGGCCAGATCGTGGCCGCCGGCACGCTGGAGCAGCTCGCCGCGCTGGAGGCGGACAAGCCCGAGGGTGTCCGGCGGGTCGTGGCCCTGAAGGTGGCGGGCGCGTTCCACACGCACCACATGGCCACCGCGGTCGACGCGCTGGCGAAGGCCGCCGAGGACCTGACTCCGGGCGACCCGCGGGTCACGTACGTCTCGAACCGCGACGGCCAGGTCGTCGCCTCCGGTGCCGAGGTCGTCTCCCGCCTGGTCGGCCAGGTCGCCAACCCGGTCCGCTGGGACCTGTGCATGGAGACCTTCCAGGAACTGGGCGCGACCGCGCTGATCGAGGTGTGCCCCGGCGGCACGCTGACCGGTCTGGCCAAGCGCGCGCTGCCCGGTGTCACGACGCTGGCCCTGAAGACCCCCGACGACCTGGACGCGGCTCGCGAGCTCATCGCCGAGCACGGCGCCGCCTGAGGAGCCCGAGAGCATGACGAAGATCAAGGCACCCAAGGGCGCTCCGTTCGCGCGCATCCTCGGCGTCGGCGGCTACCGTCCCGTCCGGGTGGTGCCCAACGAGGTGATCCTGGAGACGATCGACTCCTCCGACGAGTGGATCCGTTCGCGCTCCGGCATCGAGACCCGGCACTGGGCCTCCGACGAGGAGACCGTGGCCGCGATGTCGATCGAGGCGTCCGGCAAGGCCATCGCCGACGCCGGGATCAACGCCGACCAGATCGGCGCCGTGGTGGTCTCCACCGTGTCGCACTTCGCGCAGACCCCGGCCATCGCCACCGAGATCGCCGACAAGCTCGGCACGAACAAGGCCGCGGCCTTCGACATCTCGGCCGGCTGCGCGGGATTCGGCTACGCCCTGACCCTCGCCAAGGGCATGATCGTCGAGGGTTCGGCGGAGTACGTCCTCGTCATCGGCGTGGAGCGGCTGTCCGACCTCACCGACCTGGAGGACCGCGCGACGGCCTTCCTGTTCGGCGACGGCGCGGGCGCGGTCGTCGTGGGTCCCTCCCAGGAGCCGCACATCGGCCCGACCGTCTGGGGCAGCGAGGGCGACAAGGCCGGCACGATCAAGCAGACCGTGACGTGGGACCGCTTCAAGGTCGGCGACGTCTCCAATCTCCCGCTCGACTCCAAGGGCGAGATCAAGTTCCCTGCCATCACGCAGGAGGGCCAGGCGGTGTTCCGCTGGGCCGTGTTCGAGATGGCGAAGGTCGCCCAGCAGGCGCTGGACGCGGCCGGGATCAGCTCGGACGACCTGGATGTCTTCATTCCCCACCAGGCCAACGAGCGGATCATCGACTCGATGGTGAAGACGCTGAAACTGCCGGGACACGTCACGGTCGCGCGTGACGTGCGCACCACCGGCAACACCTCGGCCGCCTCGATCCCGCTCGCGATGGAGCGGCTCCTGGCGACCGGTGAGGCGAAGAGCGGCGACACCGCGCTCGTCATCGGCTTCGGGGCGGGTCTCGTGTACGCCGCGACGGTCGTTACCCTCCCCTAGGCACTCCGTACCGGATCATCCGGTCCGTACGGAAAATCGCCACCCCTCTGGAAACACACCGAAGGAGCGCCTGACATGGCCGCCACTCAGGAAGAGATCGTCGAAGGTCTCGCCGAGATCGTCAACGAGATCGCCGGGATCCCCACCGAGGACGTCCAGCTGGACAAGTCCTTCACCGACGACCTGGACGTCGACTCGCTGTCCATGGTCGAGGTCGTCGTCGCCGCCGAAGAGCGCTTCGACGTCAAGATCCCGGACGACGACGTCAAGAACCTCAAGACCGTCGGCGACGCGACCGACTACATCCTCAAGCACCAGGCCTGATCTTCCGGTCACCTGGGCCGACCGTCCGGGGCCGCCGGGGCCGCGTGCCCTGGTTCCCCCGGGCTGATGCCCCGCCACCCGGCGGTGGCGCCGCTGAATCCTCGTATCCGTTGGAGAAAGAATTCCCGTGAGCCCGACCAATCGCACCGTGGTCGTCACCGGTATCGGCGCAACCACACCGCTGGGTGGCGACGCAGCCTCTACCTGGGAGGGCCTGGTCGCCGGACGTTCCGGCGTCCGCCCCCTCGAGCAGGAGTGGGCCGCCGACCAGGCTGTCCGTATCGCGGCACAGATCGCCGTTGAGCCGGGCGAGGTCATTCCCCGCCCGCAGGCCCGCCGACTGGACCGCTCGGCGCAGTTCGCGCTGATCGCGGCCAAGGAGGCCTGGGCCGACGCCGGTTTCACCGACAAGGCGGGCGAGGACCAGAGCGTCGACCCCGACCGGCTGGGCACCGTCATCGCCTCCGGCATCGGTGGTGTGACGACCCTGCTCGACCAGTACGACGTGCTGAAGGAGAAGGGCGTACGCCGTGTCTCCCCGCACACCGTTCCGATGCTGATGCCGAACGGTCCGTCCGCCAACGTGGGCCTCGCCGTGGGCGCCCGCGCCGGTGTGCACACCCCGGTCTCCGCCTGCGCCTCCGGCGCCGAGGCCATCGGCTACGCCATCGAGATGATCCGCACGGGCCGCGCCGACGTCGTCGTCGCCGGTGGCACCGAGGCGGCCATCCACCCGCTTCCCATCGCCGCGTTCGGCAACATGATGGCGATGTCCAAGAACAACGACGACCCCGAGGGTGCCTCGCGCCCCTACGACGTCGCCCGTGACGGCTTCGTCCTCGGCGAGGGCGCCGGCGTGCTCGTCCTGGAGTCCGCCGAGCACGCCGCCAAGCGTGGCGTCCGGGTGTACGCCGAGGCGGTCGGCCAGGGCATCTCGGCCGACGCGCACGACATCGTGCAGCCGGAGCCCGAGGGCCGCGGCATCTCGCACGCCCTGCAGAGTCTGCTCGACAACACCGACCTGAACCCGGCCGAGATCGTGCACGTGAACGCGCACGCCACCTCGACGCCGGCCGGTGACGTGGCCGAGCTGAAGGCGCTGCGCAAGGTGTTCGGCGACGACGCCGACCACTTCGCGGTCTCGGCGACGAAGTCGATGACCGGTCACCTCCTCGGTGGCGCCGGTGGCGTCGAGTCGGTCGCGACCGTACTTGCCCTGTACCACCGTCTCGCGCCGCCGACCATCAATGTGGAGAACCTCGACCCCGAGGCCGAGGCCGCCGCCGACATCGTGCGCGGCGAGGCCCGCAAGCTGCCCGTCGAGGGCCGTATCGCCGCGCTGAACGACTCGTTCGGCTTCGGTGGGCACAACGTGGTGCTGGCGTTCCGTTCGGTCTGACGCCGGTTTCCCCTTCCGTACGGCGTCCGGTGGCGTCACCGCCCCTGACGGAGCGTCATGCCACCGCGCGTCACACCACCTGGTGCAGCCAGCGGACCGGGGCGCCCTCGCCCGCGTAGCGGAAGGGCTCCAGTTCGTCGTCCCAGGGCTTGCCGAGGAGTTTGGCGAGATCGGCCTCCAGGTCGCTCTCGCCGCGCTGGGAGCGCAGGAGCGCGGCGCGCAGCCGGTCCTCGGGGATGAGGATGTCGCCGTGGATGCCGGTGACGGCGTGGAAGATACCGAGCTCAGGGGTGCAGCTGTAGCGCTCGCCCTCGGCGGTGGGGCAGGGTTCGGCGGTGACCTCGAAGCGCAGCAGGTGCCAGCCGCGCAGCGCGGAGGCGAGCTTGGAGGCGGTGCCCACCTCGCCCTTCCAGGAGAACTCGGATCTCCAGGTGCCCGGCGCGGCGGGCTGCCGGATCCAGTCGAGGTTGACGCGCGTGCCCAGCACCCCCGCGACCGCCCACTCGACATGCGGACACAACGCGCGGGGCGCGGAGTGCACGTAGAGAACTCCACGTGTCGTCACTGGGGCCTCCGGACAGAGCGAGACATCTTGTAACTTAGCGGAACGGCAGTGGCAGGGCGGCCACGTGGCGAGGCTACCCTGCGGCGGCGCAAGGAGTGTGACGTACCGTCGGTCCAAGCGCCGTGAACCTCCGAGGTTTCACCCGGCGGGACGTGTCCGGACTCCCTGCCGGGACTCCGGGCCCGCCTTCCGGGCGGAGCCGGGCACACCGCGGAATCGCGGTGCGACCGACCGTGTACGACGTGGTGCGACCGACCGCGCGGAGCGGGTGCCGACCAACCCTGTACAACGAACGAGGAGACCAGGGGATGCGGAATCGCAGCCACCGTTGGCGGGCCGTCCTCGCCGCCGCCGCGGCGGCGGCTCTCCTGGGCACCGCCTCCTGCGACTCCTCGGCGCCCGGCGGGACCGCGAAGCTCCGGCCGTCGGCGAAGCCCACGCCGGTCTGGGACCGCAGCCCGGACTCCATGGCCGCGGTCGGCGACTCGATCACGCGCGGTTTCGACGCGTGCAGTGTGCTGTCCGACTGCCCCGAGGTGTCGTGGGCGACGGGCAGTGATCCGCGGGTCGACTCTCTCGCCGTACGGCTGCTCGGCACGACCGGGGCGGCCGAGCGGAGCTGGAACTACGCGGTGACCGGAGCGCGGATGGCGGACCTTCCCGGTCAGATGGCCGAGGCGGCGACCCGCGGGCCGGAGCTGGTCACGGTGATGGCGGGTGCCAACGACGCGTGCCGGTCCTCCGCCTCGGCGATGACGTCCGTCGCCGACTTCCGCGCCGAGTTCCAGGAAGCGCTGGACACGCTGCGGCGGGCTCTGCCCAAGACGCAGGTGTACGTGTCGAGCGTGCCGGATCTGAGGCGGCTCTGGTCCGAGGGGCGCGGCAGCGCGCTGGGCAAGCAGGTGTGGAAGCTGGGCATCTGCCCCTCGATGCTCGGGGACGCGGACTCGCTGAACGCGGCGGCGACCCTGCGGCGGGGCCAGGTACGGGACCGGGTGAAGGCGTACAACCAGGTGCTGCGCGAGGTGTGCGCCAAGGACCGGCGCTGCCGCTTCGACGGGAACGCCGTCTTCGACTACCGCTTCGGCGCGGACCAGTTGAGCCACTGGGACTGGTTCCATCCGAGCAGGGACGGTCAGGCGCGACTCGCGGAGATCGCCTACCGGACCGTCACGGCACGCGAGCCCGTGACCTAGGGTTTCCCTCATGAGTGAACTTTTCGGCACACTTTCCGACGGCACACCGGTCCACCGATGGACGCTGGAGCGCGCCGGGGTCCGGGTGCGTGTGCTCACGTACGGCGGGATCGTGCAGTCGGCCGAGGTGCCGGACCGGGACGGGCGGGCCGTGGACGTGACCCTGGGCTTTTCCGCCCTGGAGGGGTACACGGCCCATCCCGCGCCGTATCTCGGCGCGCTGGTCGGGCGGTACGCGAACCGGATCGGGGGCGCCCGCTTCACCCTGGAGGGGGTGACCCACCGCCTGGAGCCGAACAACGGGCCCAACTCGCTGCACGGCGGCGACGGCGGTTTCGACAAGCGCGTGTGGGACGCGGAGCCGCTCGAACACGGGGTCCGGCTCTCCCGGGTCAGCCCGGACGGCGAGGAGGGCTTCCCGGGGCGCCTGGAGGTCTCGGCGGCGTACACGCTGGACGAGCGGGGCGCTCTGCGGATCGCCTACGAGGCGGTCACCGACGCGCCGACCGTGGTGAACCTGACGAACCACACGTACTGGAACCTCGCCGGCTCCGGCAGCGCGCTCGGGCACGAACTACGGCTCGACGCCTCGGGGTTGACCAGGGTGGACGACAACCTCATTCCGACCGGGGAGCTCGACCCGGTCGAGGGCACCCGCTTCGACTTCCGCGAGCCCCGCAAGACCGGCGCGGGATACGACCACAACTACGTGCTCGACAAGGGGCTCACCGCCGATCCGGTGGAGGTGGCCGAGCTGTACGACCCGGCGTCCGGGCGGGTGCTCACGGTCGCGACCACCGAACCCGGTCTCCAGCTCTACACCGCGGACCACCTCGGCGAGCCCTTCGCCCCCAACGACGGCATCGCGCTGGAGACCCAGCACTTCCCCGACTCCCCGAACCGGCCGGACTTCCCGAGCACCGAGCTGCGGCCGGGCGCGGTGTACCGGTCGCAGACGGTGTACGGGTTCTCCGTACGGCCCTAGGGCGACCGGCACCCAAGGGTGGTCCCGGAGGCGGTCCCGAAGGGCGGTCCCCGAGGGCGTCGCGGGAGAAAACGGCGGGCCCCGGTCCGGATGTCAGGTTCCGGGCCGGGGCCGACCGAAGGGGGGCGCGATGCTTACGCCTCGATGATCGTGCTCAGACGGCGGTCCAGAAGGGAACGACCTGCCTGAACCTCGTACAAACCCTTCACAAACGCCCACATGTCCGTCGCGGTGTCCCAGACCTCGAAAGCGCGGTGGGGGAGCTCCACGACGGCCTCGACGCTCTCGCCCGGGGCGGCCTCGACTCCGGCGAATCCGGCGAGCGCCCGCGCGGGCCGGCCGGTGCCGGGTTCCACCGGGGCGAGGTAGACCTGCACGACCTCGCGCCCGGCCCGCCGACCGGAATTGCGGACACGGACGGTGACGGTGGTGCCCTCGACCTCGATGGACTCGTACGTCCAGTCGGTGTAGCCGAGACCGTGCCCGAAGGGGTACGAGGGGGTCCTGCCCGCCTTCTCCCAGGCGCGGTAGCCGATGAAGACGTCCTCGGAGTAAGGGAGTTCGCCGTCCGCCGGACGGACCCGGGTGACCGGGGCATCGGCCAGGGAGCCCCAGGTGGTGGGGAGGCGGCCGCCCGGCTCGTGGGCGCCGGTGAGGACGTCGGCGAGGGCGGCGCCGCCCTCCTGCCCCGGGAACCAGCTCAGGAGCACGGCGGCGACCTCGTCGCGCCACGGGAGTTCCACCGGGGAGCCGGAGTTGACGATCACGACGGTGTTCGGGTTGGCGGCGGCCACGGCGTGGACCAGTTCGTCCTGACGGCCGGGGAGCCCGAGGTCGGCGCGGTCGAAGCCCTCGGACTCGACGCGGTCGGTGGTGGCGACCACGACGACGGCGGTGTCGGCGGCGCGGGCCGCCTCGACCGCCTCGGCGATCAGTTCACCGGCGTCACGCACGGGCTCCTGGTGGGCGAGGGAGAAGCCGACGACCTTCATCGGGACGCCCTCGGGGACCGTGACGACATGGGTGAGGGAGACCTCCACCGGTTCGCCCGCGGCGAGTTCCGCCCGGCCGCGCGGAACGGGGGCGCCGAAGAACGTCACGAACGGGTCGTCCTTGGCGGCGCCCTGGACGTCGTCGAAGTACGTCGTGCCGTCGACGGTGAGGGTGAACGCGCCGAGGCCCTTGACGCCGAAGGTGTGCGGGCCGGACTCGCGCGGGGTGAAGGTGCCGGTGAGTTCGACGCTGTGCAGGTTCGTGGGGGTACCCCCTGCTCGAGCGGAGTCGAGAGTTTGGGGGAGGGTGACCCCCGCGGGCAGGTCGTCGCCCATCCACTGGATCTGGCCGTTCGGGGCGGAGACGGTGGCGACGACCTCGCCGGCGGCGTCACGGCACACCGCGCGCAGCTCGAACCCCTTGTCCGCGACAGGGAGTTCGACGGCGAGGTCGGCACCCACGGCGTAGGTCACCGTGCCCTCGGCGAGGGCGGCGGTGAGGCCGTCGAGGGGCGAGACGATCCGGGCGGGGAAGACGGTGGCCGAGCCGCCGCCGAGGACGCGGGCGTCACGGGCGGCGGCGCCGATGAGGGCGACCCGGTGGCCCGCGGGGAGCGGCAGGGCTCCTTCGTTGCGGACGAGGACGAAGGAGCGGCGGGCCACCTCCCGGGCCAGTGCCTCCCCGTCCACGGCCGCGGGCGCCCCGGTCACGACGGGTTCGGCACCCTCCAGGGCGCCGACACGGGCGGCGAGCCGGAGCACGTTGCGGACGGCCGCGTCGACCGTGGCCTCCGCCACCTCCCCGGCGCGCACGGCGGCGGCGAGCGGTTCTCCGTAGACGGTGAGGGGGCCGGGCATGGCGACGTCGAGGCCGCCCTCGATCGCGGCCCTGGTGTCGCGGGCCGCCATCCAGTCGGAGACGTTGACCCCGTCGAAGCCCCATTCGCCGCGCAGGACGTCGTTCACGAGACGACGGTGCTCGCTCATGGTCGTGCCGTTGACCGAGTTGTAGGCGGTCATGACGCCCCACGGACGGGCCTTCTCGACGATGGTCTCGAAGGGCGCCAGGTACAGCTCGCGCAGGGCGCGTTCGGAGACGAGGTTGTTCACCGTGAAGCGGTCGGTCTCGGCGTCGTTGGCGACGAAGTGCTTGACGGTGGTGGCGACGCCGCCGGACTGCACGCCGCGGACGTAGCCGCCGCCGATCGCGCCGGTCAGGAACGGGTCCTCGCTGTAGGCCTCGAAGTGGCGGCCGCCGAGTGGTGAGCGGTGCAGGTTGACGGTGGGGGCGAGCAGCACGTGGACGCCCTTGCGGCGCGCCTCCTGGGCGAGCAGCGTGCCGACCCGGCGGGCCAGCTCCGGGTCCCAGGAGGCGGCGAGGGCGGTGGGCGAGGGGAGCGCCACGGAGGGGTCGTCGGCGGTCCAGCGGACACCGCGGACGCCGATCGGGCCGTCGGACATGACGAGGGACTTCAGCCCGATCTCGGGGAGCTCGGGCAGCGTCCACATGTTCCGCCCGGACAGCAGCCGGGCCTTCGCGTCCAGGCCGAGCCGGCCGAGCGCCGCCTCGACGACGGCCTCCCGGGCCGCGTCCGCCTCCGCACCCTCCGCGCCCTCCGCCGTTTCCACAGCAGTGTCCGCCATGCCGGCACCTCCTCGTCGAAAACCGTCGGTCGCCCCCATCGTGCATCGGCCACCTGTAGAGCGGGACCAGTGGGACGCCCTGCCGGACACTCCCTGGCGGGCCGATCTGCTCGTCTCGCTGGTCGAGTACAACGCCATGCGGCCCGGGATCATCCAGACCTTCTCGGCCCCGCTCGGCGAGAGTGTCACGGAGGGGCACCCGGCCCGTGAGTTCTTCACCCGGCGCTACGGCGCGGTACGCGCGAACATGGCCGTGGCGCTGCGCGCCGAGTACGGGGAGCGGCTGCTGGGCGGGAACTGAGCGCTCCCGGGATCCGCCGGGGGCGCTTCACTGCTGCGGACGAGCGTGGCGCCTGCGGCGTGCGGGCCGGTCAGGGGGCGGTGCTCTGCTCCTCGGACGCCTCCTCGGAGTCCTCGTCGGCGTCGCCGCCCTCGCGGATCTCCTCGCCGAGCAGGTCCCGTGCCATCAGGGTGGCGCCGGCGACCGCTCCCGGCATCAGGAACACCGCGACGAACGGGACGAGGAAGGAGAGGCCCAGCGGGGTGCCGAAGCCCCAGACCAGCGCCTTGCGGGAGCGGAGCAGCGTGAGGCGCGTCCGCAGGTCGACGTCGCGGCGCTGCAGGGCGACGGCGACGAGTTCCTCGGTGAGGAAGAAGCCCGTGACGAAGAAGCCGAGCACCGGCACGACGGTCTGGCCGATGAACGGGACGAAGCCGAGCGCGAAGAGGAGGACCGCCCACACGAGGGCCCGCACGAGGACACGGAGGCTGTCGCGCGCGGAGATCCACAGCTCGCGCCAGAGCGGCAGTCCGGACTCGGGGGCCGTGCCGTCCGGGGAGACGTCGCGGTCGACCTTCTCCGAGAGGCTCTCGTAGAAGGGCTGGCCTATGAGCAGGGTGACCGCGGTGAAGGTGAGGACGGCGAGGAGGAGTGCCAGGGCGAACAGGACGGCGGTGAGGAAGCCGCGGAAGAGGCCGTCCCAGGGGCTGCTCCAGTCGTCCGCGAACGGCGTCGCCCAGGTGACGAAGTCCTCCCCGTACACGCCGAGGGCGACGAGCGCCGCCGCGTACAGAACGAGCGTGACGAGTCCGGGCAGCAGCCCGAACCCGAAACTCCTCCCGTGCCGGGCCACCCACCGCTGGCCACGCAGCAGATAGCCGAAACCCACCCCAAGATCGCGCATGGGGAGACCCTATCGGGGTGCCGTGCCGGGCCACAGCCCGTGGTGGCGGCGGCCGTCCTCGCCCGGTCCGCCGCCGCCTCGCAAGCGGTCACCGTTCCCGGTCCGCCGCCGCCCCGCCGGGGTCAGAGCTTGACGATCATCTTTCCGATGTTGTCGCCGCGCAGGACGCCGAAGAACGCCTCCAGGTTGTTCTCGATGCCCTCGACGATCGTCTCGGCGTACTTCAGCTCACCGGAGCGGATCCAGCCGCCGACCTCCCGCACGAACTCCTGCTGGAGGTCGTAGTGGTCGCCGACGAGGAAGCCCTGGATGCGGCCGCGGGTCTGGATCAGCCGGGCCAGGTTCCGCGGGCCCGGGACGGGCTCGGTGCTGTTGTAGACGGAGATCATGCCGCAGACCGCGATGCGGCCGTCCCGGTTCAGCGAGCCGATGGCGGCTTCCAGGTGGTCGCCGCCCACGTTGTCGAAGTAGACGTCGACGCCGTCGGGCGCGGCCTCGCGGAGCTGCTGGGAGACCGGGCCGTTCTTGTAGTTGAAGGCCGCGTCGAAGCCGTACTCCTCGACGAGCAGCTTGACCTTCTCGTCGGACCCGGCGGAGCCGATGACGCGCGAGGCGCCCTTGAGCCGGGCGATCTGGCCCACCTGGCTGCCGACGGCACCGGCGGCGCCGGACACGAAGACGGAGTCGCCCTCCTTGAAGGAGGCGGTGCGCAGGAGCCCGGCGTACGCGGTGAGGCCGGTCATGCCGAGGACGCCGAGGTAGGTCGACAGCGGCGCGGCCTCCGGGTCCACCTTGACGGCCTGCTTGGCGTCCACGACGGCGTACTCGCGCCAGCCGAGGAAGTGCAGCACGTGGTCGCCGGGCTCGATGCCCTCGGCGTTCGAGGCGATGACCTCGCCGACGGCGCCGCCCTGCATGGTCTTGCCGAGCTCGAAGGGGGCGACGTAGGACTTGGCGGCGCTCATGCGGCCGCGCATGTACGGGTCGACGGAGACGTAGGCGTTCCGGACCAGGACCTCACCCGGACCCGGCTGCCGGACCTCGGCCTCGACCAGGGCGAAGTCGGCGGGCTGGGGCCAGCCGACCGGACGGCTGACCAGGTGCCATTCACGGCCGGTGGAGGGAAGCTGGGGGGTCTCGGACATGAGGGTGCGCCTTTCACGGTGACCGGCGAGCGGACAGTGCTTCGGAACTTGATGCTTCGGAACTTGATGCTTCGACACCTAATGCTTCAGTACCTCAAACAATGAGTACCTGAAACAACGATGCTCATGAATATTTCATGATGTCAAGTAACGCGGTACGATCGAGGGCATGGCCACCCACAAGAGACCACGGATCGACCCTCTGACCATGGAGGTCGTCGAACTGATCGGCACGGTCGTGGCCCGCTACCACGAGGAGTACGAGGACGCGGCCGCCGAACACGCCCTCACCGGCGCGCAGGCGCGGCTGCTGAGCCTGCTCTCGCTGGAACCGCTGCCGATGCGCCGTCTGGCGCAGAAACTGAGGTGCGAGCCGTCCAACGTCACGGGGATCGTGGACCGGCTGGAGACGCGGGGGCTGGTGGAGCGCCGCCCCGACCCGGCGGACCGCCGGGTGAAACTGGCGGCGGCGACGGCCGAGGGCCGCAGAATCGCCGGCGGGCTGCGCGACTCGCTCGACTTCGCCCGCGAACCGCTGGCGGAGCTCTCGGACCAGGAACGGCTGGCCCTGCGCGAGTTGCTGCGCCGCATGCTGGGCGAGGCCCCGGGCGGCGTGGGCGACGGAGCCTGAGGACGCGAGCGCCGGGGACACGGGGAGAACGCGGAAGCCCCGGAAACCGGAGAAACCTGAGAAATCTGAGAAACCGGAAAAGGTCGTCAGCCCGTACCGGGTAACACCCCCGCGGCTACGCGCACCACCACAGGAAGCGGTTGCAGTCGCCCGAGGACGAGGGCGCCGGGGTGGGTGCCGACGTCGTCGGGCCCGTCGTGGCGGGGGCCGACGCGCCCGGGGCCGAGGAGGCCGTCACCGGGGCCGAGGTGGTCCGGCCCGGGAGGGTGCCGGCGGCCGAGGGCCCGCCGCCCGCGGCGCTCTTCTCGCTCGTCGCGGACGCGGAGGGCGAGGCGGAGGCGGATCCGGAGGCCGACGGCGAGGAGGTGGACGTACGTCCGGCCGAGGGGGACTTGGAGGGGGAGCTCTTCTTGAGCAAGGACGCCGCCGGTGAGGCCGAGCCGTCGGGCGACTCCGCCGCGGCGGGGCTGGGGCCGAGCCCGGGCGCGTCGACACCGAGTTCGGCGAGGCTCAGGCCTCCGGCCGCCATGACGAAGCCGACGGCTATGTACAGGGTGCGGCGGCGCCGGCGGCGGTGCGCGGCGGCCTTGCGGTCACGCCGGCTGGTGCCGGCCGAAGCCTTCGGACCCCGCCGGTCACCCTCACTCCCGGCCTCCGTGTCCACGACGGGGCCGCCACGCCGGCGCGTGGCACGCCGGGAACGCCATTCGATGTCGCCGTCCTCGCCCTGGTGCGCGTCGGCGTCCGCACCCGTCGGCGGGCGCGCGCCGGCCCCCTCGGCGTCCGCGCCGAGTTCGTCGACCGGGGTACCGCACCCCGGACAGGCGAGGGCGCCGTTGAGGTGCCTGCGGCACACGTGGCAGTAGTCCATGACGCGGGAAGACTAGGGTCACCGCCGGTAACGTTCCTAGGCGCAGTTGTGAAGATGTTGTGCGGAATCAAGTATTCCGGTCCGGCGGACCCAGGCATCCCCGAACATTCCCCGCCATCCTGACGCCCACCTGACGCCCATCGCGTCGAAACCGTTATATGCGCGACCCATTGACACCCCCCGGGCCGCGTCCTTACTGTCACGCCAGCATTTCGAACGTGTGACGAAATTTCGAACAGAGCTGAAAGCACAGGGGGCATCTGCCGTGCGCATCACGGGAATCACCACACACGTGGTCGGGACACCCTGGCGGAACCTGACCTACGTCCAGGTGCACACCGACGAGGGCATCACCGGGGTCGGCGAGACCCGCATGCTGGGCCACACCGACGCGCTGATCGGCTATCTGCACGAGGCGCAGGCCAACCATATTCTCGGCTCCGACCCGTTCGCCGTCGAGGACCTGGTCCGCCGGATGAAGTACGGCGACTACGGACGCGCCGGCGAGATCGTGATGTCCGGCATCGCGGTCATCGAGATGGCCTGCTGGGACATCAAGGGCAAGGCGCTCGGGGTGCCGGTCTGGCAGCTCCTCGGCGGCAAGGTCACCGACAGGGTCAAGGCCTACGCCAACGGCTGGTACACCACCGAACGCACCCCGGAGGCCTACCACAAGGCCGCTCAGGAGGTCGTCGCGCGGGGCTACCGGGCCCTCAAGATCGACCCCTTCGGCACCGGGCACTTCGAGCTGGACCACGAGGCCACGCTGTACTCGGTGTCGCTCATCGAGGCGGTGCGCGACGCGATCGGGCCCGAGACCGAGCTGATGCTGGAGATGCACGGCCGCTTCTCGCCGTCCACCGCCGTCCGCCTCGCCCGCGAGCTCGCCCCCTTCAAGCCCGCGTGGCTGGAGGAGCCGGTGCCGCCGGAGAACCTCAAGGCTCTGGAGAAGGTGGCCGCCAAGGTCGACATGCCGCTCGCCACGGGCGAGCGGATCCACGACCGCATCGAGTTCCGCGAGCTCTTCGAGAGCCAGGCGGTCGACATCATCCAGCCCGACGTCGGCCACATCGGCGGCATCTGGGAGACCCGCAAGCTCGCCGCCACCGCGGAGGCGCACTACGTCCTGGTCGCGCCGCACAACGTCGGCGGGCCGGTCCTGACCGCCGCCTCCCTCCAGGTCGGCTTCACCTCGCCGAACTTCAAGATCCTGGAGCACTTCAACGACTTCGCCGACGCGGAGATCAAGAAGGTCGTCAAGGGTGCCCCGCAGGTCGTGGACGGCTACTTCGAGCTGTCCCACGAGCCGGGACTCGGCGTCGAGCTGGACGTCGACGCGGCGGCCGAGTTCCCGCAGCAGCAGGCCCGGTTCGACCTGTGGGCCGACGGCTGGGAGCAGCGCAAGCCCAAGGGGGCGAAGTGAGCACCGCGGTCCTCGTCGAGGGTCCGGGCGAGCACCGGATGGTCCCGCACGAGCCGGTCCGGCCGTCGGCGGGCGAGGCGCTCGTGCGGGTGCACGCGGTCGGCATCTGCGGCAGCGACCGCGAGGTCTACCAGGGCAACCGGCCCGAGGGCTACGTCCGCTATCCCCTGACCCCGGGTCACGAGTGGTCCGGGACCGTCGAGGAGGTCGGCACCGGCGTCCCGGCGACGCTCGTCGGCCGCAAGGTCGTCGGCGAGGGGTTTCGCAACTGCCAGGTCTGCGACCGTTGCCACGCGGGCGAGACAACGTTGTGCACGGCCGGGTACGAGGAGACCGGTTTCACCCGGCCGGGCGCGATGGCGGGCACGCTGACGCTGCCGGCACGGCTGCTGCACGTCCTGCCCGACGACGCCGATCTGACGGCCGCCGCCCTGCTGGAGCCGGCCGCCTGCATCGCGGCCGCCGCGCTCAAGGCGAACGCGCGGCCCGGTGAGCGCGTGGCCGTGGTGGGCACCGGAACGCTCGGGATGTTCGCCGTGCAGTTCCTGAAGGCGGGCTCCCCGGCCGAGCTGCTCGTGGTGGGCACCCGCCCCGACCGGGCGGCGCTGTCACGGGAGTTCGGCGCCACGGACTTCCGCACCAGGGACCAGGAGCTCCCCGACGACTTCGACGTCGTGATCGAGACCGCCGGGTCCGCGTCCGCCGCGCGCACCGCCGCCTCCCTGCTGCGGCGCGGCGGGCGCCTGGTCCTCACGGGGATCCCGGCGCCGGGCGCCGAGGGTCTCGACCCGACCGATCTCGTCGTACGGCAGCTCGAGGTGCACACCGTGTTCGGGGCTCCGCCGGAGGCCTGGGCGCACACGGTACGGGTCTTCGGCGCGGGCCTGCTGAACCCGTCCCCGCTGGTCACGCACGAGCTGCCGCTGGCCGCGTTCCCTGAGGCCATCGAACTGGTGGGTTCCGGTGATCCCAAGGTCGGCAAGGTCCTGCTGAAGCCGTGACCACCCGAGCCGTACGCCGGTACGGGGTTTCCTGACGGCCCCGTACCGGCGTACATCAGGCCTCGCGCACCCAAGGTCGCGAACCATGACCGAAATATCGAACGATGAAGGACAGCTTGTGACCGACGCCTCTCCCACGGCGCCCCGTCGACCCGGTGAGCCGGCCCTGGCCGCGCTCGGCCTGGCCGCGCCCGCCCTCTCCCCCGACGACGCCTCGCCGCACACCTTTCCCGGAGGCGGCCGCTGGCGCACCGAGGTTCCCTCCGTGGAGGGGCCCGAGGCGCTCGCCGTGGTCCTCAAGGAGGCCTCGCGGCTCGATGTGCCGATCCACCGGATCAGCCAGGGCAGCGGCATCTGGATGCTGACCGACGCCGAGATCACCGAGATGGTCGAGGCCACCGGTGAACGCGACATCGAACTCTGCCTGTTCACCGGACCACGCGGCATCTGGGACATCGGCGCCTCGACGCGCTCCGACTCGCGCGGCGGCGGGCTGCGCGCCCGTGGCCACGACGCGGTGGCCGGCTGTGTCGAGGACGCCGTCCGGGCGACGGAACTGGG
Organism: Streptomyces sp. NPDC059371; assembly: GCF_042751995.1. Taxonomy (NCBI): domain Bacteria; kingdom Bacillati; phylum Actinomycetota; class Actinomycetes; order Kitasatosporales; family Streptomycetaceae; genus Streptomyces; species Streptomyces sp. NPDC059371. The sequence goes on from NZ_JBHYXD010000068.1 coordinate 26,423, forward strand.
CGTCAAGTGCCTGCTCGTCGCCGACGAGGGTGTGCTGTGGACGCTGCACCGGGCGCGTGTCGCCGGGATCCTCCCGGCCGACACGACGTTCAAGGTCTCGGCGCTGATCGGTCCGGTCAACCCGGCCTCGTACGCCGTGTACGAGAACCTCGGCGCCGACTCGCTGAACGTGCCGAGCGACCTGACGCTCGATCACCTCACCGAGATCCGGCGGGTCTCCGCCGCCCCCATGGACATGTACATCGAGGCCCCCGACGATCTCGGCGGGTACATCCGGATGTACGAGGTCGCCGAGCTGATCCGGCGCGGCGCACCGCTCTATCTGAAGTTCGGGCTGTCCAAGACCCCCGGGCTCTACCCGTACGGACACCATCTGCGGGACCTGACCCTGAGCACGGCCCGGGAGCGGGTGCGCCGCGGCCGCCTCGCCCTCGACCTGCTGGCACGGCACGGCGCGGGCGGCGACATGGCCCCGCTCGGCTCCCGTCTGCCCGGGGCACTCTCGCGGTTCGACACTCCCTCATAACGTTCGCACAAACCCCCTTCACACAAGCAGACACAGTCGCGCACAATCCAACACACCTTCTCAGCCTCACCTGTAACACTCCCGGAACATCCCCGCTCCGTGAGACTCCGCCCGGTCCCAGACATCAAGGATGATGATCATGCGTAACCGCAGAGCCGCACTCGCCGCCATAGCCGGAGCCGCCTCCCTCGCCCTCACCCTCACCGCCTGTGGCCAGAGCGGCGAAGGCGGCAGCAAGGAGGACAAGAGCAACAGCAAGGGCGGGACGATCGGCATCGCGATGCCGACCAAGTCGTCCGAGCGCTGGATCGCCGACGGCAACAACGTCGTCAAGAACCTGGAGTCCAAGGGCTACAAGACCAAGCTGGTCTACGGCGAGGACGACCCCCAGCAGCAGGTCTCCCAGATCGAGAACCTGATCACGCAGAACGTCAAGGCGCTGATCGTGGCGGCCATCGACAACAAGTCCCTGGACAACGTTCTCCAGGAGGCCGCGGACGCCCACATCCCGGTCATCGCCTACGACCGCCTGATCCTCGGCTCGAAGAACGTCGACTACTACGCGTCCTTCGACAACTCGAAGGTCGGTGAGCTCCAGGGCAACTACATCCTGCAGAAGCTCGGTCTCGCGGACGGCTCCAAGAAGGGCCCGTTCAACATCGAGCTCTTCGCCGGCTCGAACGACGACAACAACACGAAGTACTTCTTCGGCGGCGCGATGAAGGTGCTGCAGCCCTACATCGACAAGAAGCAGCTCGTCGTCCAGTCCGGCCAGACCGCGCTCAACCAGGTCACCACCCTGCGCTGGGACGGCGCCACCGCCCAGAAGCGCATGGACGACATCCTCACCAAGTCGTACGCCAGCAAGAAGGTCGACGCGGTCCTCTCGCCGTACGACGGCATCTCCATCGGCATCCTGTCGGCGCTGAAGTCGGACGACTACGGCTCCAAGAGCAAGCCGCTGCCGGTCCTCACGGGTCAGGACGCCGAGCTGGCGTCGGTGAAGTCGATCATCGCGGGCGAGCAGACGCAGACCGTCTACAAGGACACCCGTGAGCTGGCCAAGATCGCCTCGACCATGGTCGACGACGCCCTCAAGGGCAAGAAGCCGCAGACCAACGACACCACGACGTACGACAACGGCGCGAAGGTCGTCCCCGCCTACCTCCTCCAGCCGGTGAGCGTCGACAAGTCCAACTACCAGTCGGTCCTGGTCGACGGCGGCTACTACACGGCGGACCAGCTCAAGTAAGCGTCGAACCTCACGGATTGGAAGGCACGACCATGGCGGGACCCGTCCTGGAAATGCGCTCGATCGTCAAGACCTTTCCCGGCGTCAAGGCGCTGTCGGACGTCACTCTGACTGTCCAGCAGGGCGAGGTCCACGCCATCTGCGGTGAGAACGGCGCCGGCAAGTCGACCTTGATGAAGGTCCTCTCCGGCGTCCACCCGCACGGGAGTTACGAGGGCGAGATCCTCTTCGAGGGAGAGGTCTGCGGCTTCAAGGACATCCGGGCGAGCGAGCAGCACGGCATCGTCATCATCCACCAGGAACTGGCGCTGTCGCCCTACCTCTCCCTCGCGGAGAACATCTTCCTCGGCAACGAGCACGCCAAGCGCGGGTTCATCGACTGGACCCTGACGCTGCGTCATGCCACCGAGCTGCTGCGGCGGGTGGGCCTGAACGACCACCCCGAGACCCGCGTCGCCGACATCGGCGTGGGCAAGCAGCAGCTCGTGGAGATCGCCAAGGCGCTCTCGAAGAAGGTGAAGCTGCTCATCCTCGACGAGCCGACCGCGGCGCTCAACGACGAGGACAGCGACAAGCTCCTGGACCTGATCCTGGAGCTGAAGAAGCAGGGCATCACCTCGATCATCATCTCCCACAAGCTCAACGAGATCCGCAAGGTCGCCGACTCGGTGACGATCCTGCGGGACGGCCGGACCATCGAGACGCTCGATGTGAAGGCGCCGGAGACGACCGAGGACCGGATCATCAGCGGAATGGTCGGCCGGGACCTCGACCACCGCTTCCCCGAGCGCACCCCGCACCACCCGGAGGAGGGTGCCGCCCCGGCGCTGGAGATCCGCGACTGGACCGTGCACCACCCGATCGACCAGCAGCGCAAGGTGGCCGACGACGTGTCGCTCCAGGTGCGGCGCGGGGAGATCGTCGGTATCGCGGGCCTCATGGGCGCCGGCCGCACCGAGCTCGCGATGAGCGTCTTCGGGCGGTCGTACGGCCGCTACGCGGGCGGGACGGTCCTCAAGGACGGCGAGGAGATCCGTACCAGGACCGTCGCGGAGGCGGTCGGCCACGGCATCGCGTACGTCACCGAGGACCGCAAGCACTACGGCCTCAACCTCATCGACACGATCAACCGCAACATCTCGCTCTCCGCTCTCGGCAAGGTGGCCAAGCGCGGGATCGTCGACGAGCACGAGGAGCGGCAGGTCGCCGAGAGCTACCGCACGTCGATGAACATCAAGGCGCCGACCGTCTTCGAGCCGGTGGGCAAGCTCTCCGGCGGCAACCAGCAGAAGGTCGTCCTCAGCAAGTGGATCTTCGCGGGTCCGGACGTGCTGATCCTGGACGAGCCGACCCGCGGCATCGACGTGGGGGCCAAGTTCGAGATCTACACGGTCATCGACAAGCTGGCGGCCGAGGGCAAGGCGATCGTCTTCATCTCCTCCGAGCTGCCCGAACTGCTCGGCATGTGCGACCGCATCTACACCATGGCGGCGGGGCGGCTGACCGGTGAGTTCTCGCGGGCCGAGGCCACGCAGGAAGTGCTGATGCGTCAGATGACGAAGGACAAAGAGGTAACGCGATGAGCACCGATGTGACCAACACCCCGGCCGAGGCACCGCCGGGCAAGGACGGCAGCGGCGGCACCGGGGAGAACCTGGTACGGCTGATGCTGGACGGCATGCGCAGCAACATGCGCCAGTACGGCATGCTGATCGCCCTCGGCCTGATCGTCGCCCTCTTCGCGGTCTGGACCGACGGAAGCCTGCTGCTGCCGCACAACATCTCCAACCTGGTCCTGCAGAACAGCTACATCCTGATCCTCGCGATCGGCATGATGCTGGTGATCATCGCGGGCCACATCGACCTGTCGGTCGGTTCGCTGACGGCGTTCGTGGGCGCGTTCGCGGCCGTACTGACGGTGCAGCACGGCGTGTCGTGGCCCCTCGCCCTGGTGCTGAGCCTGGTGGTGGGCGCCGTGGCGGGTTCGGTCCAGGGATTCCTGATCGCCTATCTCGGCATACCGTCCTTCATCGTCACCCTCGCCGGGATGCTGATCTTCCGCGGTCTGACCGAGATCCTGCTCAAGGGGCAGACCCTCGGGCCGTTCCCGGGCGGCCTGCAGAAGATGGGCAACGGCTTCCTGCCGGAGGTCGGCCCGACCACCAACTACCACAACATCACGCTGCTGCTGGGCCTGGCCGTGATCGTCTTCGTGGTCCTGCAGGAGGTCCGTGACCGCAAGCGCCAGCAGGAGTTCTCGCTGGACGTGCTGCCGGCCAAGCTGTTCCTGCTCAAGCTGGTGGCGCTGGTCGCCGCGGTCCTCACCGTCACGATGATGCTCGCCAGCTACAAGGGCGCGCCGATCGTGCTGCTGATCCTCGGCGCGCTGGTCGTCGGCTACGGCTACATGATGCGCAACGCCGTCTTCGGCCGCCACATCTACGCGATCGGCGGCAACCTCCCGGCGGCGAAGCTGTCGGGCGTCAAGGACAAGAAGGTCACCTTCTATGTCTTCCTGAACATGGGCATGCTCGCGGCCCTGGCGGGTCTGGTGGTAGCCGCCCGCCTGAACGCGGCCTCTCCGAAGGCCGGCCTGAGCTTCGAGCTGGAAGCCATCGCCTCGTCGTTCATCGGTGGCGCGTCCATGAGCGGCGGTGTCGGTACCGTCCTCGGCGCGATCATCGGCGGTCTGGTCCTCGGCGTGCTGAACAACGGTATGAACCTCCTCAGTGTCGGCACCGACTGGCAACAGGTCATCAAGGGCCTGGCCCTGCTGGCCGCGGTCGGGTTCGACGTGTGGAACAAGCGCAAGGTCGGTTCGTAAGTCAGCCGGGGGGGGGGGGGGGGGGCGGGGGGCGCCCCCCCCCCGGGGGCCGCCCCCCTCGCCAGATCACAACATATCGCGGCGTGCGGGGCCGCGCGGGGGGGCGACGCGGTCGGGGGCGGCGGCGGGGGGGCGGCGGGGGGGCGCGGCGGGCGGGGCCCCCCCCCTCCATTGGGCAGGAGCCGCGAAATGGAAACGAGCAGACGTACGGTCATCGCAGCGGCGGCAGCGGGATTAACCGCGGCCACCATCGGCACGGCGCACGCAGCGGGCGGGAAGAAGCCCGTGAGGGAACTGTTCGGCAAGCTCGCCGACGGGACGAAGGTCCACCGGTGGTCGCTGGAGAACGGCGGGACACGGCTCAAGGTCCTGTCCTACGGCGGAATCGTCCAGTCCCTGGAGATCCCCGACCGGCACGGCAGGTACCGCAACATCGCGCTGGGCTTCGGTGACATCGACTCCTATGTCGCCTCCAGCCCGTACTTCGGCGCCCTGATCGGCCGGTACGGCAACCGCATCGGCAAGGGGCGGTTCACCCTCGACGGCACGGACCACCAGCTCTCCGTCAACGACGGCGTCAACAGCCTGCACGGCGGCGCCAAGGGCTTCGACAAGCGGGTCTGGGACGTGGAGGGCTTCTCCTCGGGCTCCGGCGTCGGACTCGTCCTGCACTACACCAGCGTCGACGGCGAGATGGGCTACCCCGGCACGCTCCGGGCGAAGGTCACCTACACCCTGACCCGGCACGGCGACTGGCGCATCGACTACGAGGCCACCACCGACAAGGCCACCGTCGTCAACCTCACCAGCCATGTGTACTGGAACCTCGCCGGTGAGGGCAGCGGCTCGATCTACGACCACGAACTCGAGATCGCGGCCTCCCGCTACACACCCGTCGACTCGGGCCTGATCCCCACCGGGGAACTCGCGAAGGTCGCCGGCACCCCCTTCGACTTCCGCCGGACCAAGACCGTCGGCCGGGACATCCGGGTGGCCCACCAGCAGCTCCTGTACGGCAAGGGCATCGACCACAACTGGGTCCTCGACAAGGGGATCACGGCGAAGCCCGAGCATGTCGCGACGCTGCGCGACCCGTCCTCCGGCCGCACCCTGACGATCGCGTCGAACGAGCCCGGCCTGCAGTTCTACTCGGGCAACTTCCTGGACGGCACCCTGGTCGGCACCGGCGGCCACATCTACCGCCAGGGCGACGCGCTGTGCCTGGAGACCCAGCACTTCCCGGACTCCCCGAACCACCCGTCGTTCCCGTCGACGGTGCTGCGGCCCGGGCAGACGTACCGGACCAGCACGGTCCACTCGTTCGGCGTGTGACCGTACCTCACAGCCGGTTCACAAAATCCGCACGACCTCACAACGATTGAACAGCGCCCCATCCGTATCCGTACGAGAGGGTGGCCCGTGCTCCCCCGCGCGGGCCACCCAAAGAACGGGGGCCCGTCCTCCCCAACGGGCTCGCCCTATACGGAGGTTCCATGGCCGGCAATGTCACCTCGCTCTTTCGCGGCACCGCGGCGCACAGCCCGTCGATGGCCGCATTGACGCGGGAGGGCGACGGAGCCGGCCCGGTTGACTTCTGCATCCCCTGCAACCCGTACTTCCCCACCCCGGCGATGTTCGACGAACTCGCCGGCCGTCTGCGCGAGATCATCACCTACTACCCGAGCAGCGCCGACACGATCACCAGCGAGCTGTGCTCGCTGCTCCAACTTCCGCCGCAGTGCGTCGCGATGGGCAACGGCTCGACCGAACTCATCACATGGATCGATCACTTGCTGGTCCGCGAGTCCCTCGCGATACCCGTCCCCACGTTCGGCCGCTGGACCGACCAGCCGATGGAGACCGGCAAGCGGGTCGACATGTTCCCGCTCCAGGAGTCCAACGGCTTCGCGCTCGACCTCGCCGCCTACGCCAAGTTCATCCGCTCACGCGGCACCAAGGTCGCCGTGATCTGCAACCCGAACAACCCCGACGGCGGTTTCCTGCCGCGCCAGTCGGTCATCCAGTTCATGGACGCGATGGCCGATCTGGACCTGGTCGTCATCGACGAGTCCTTCCTGGAGTTCGCCGACGCCGAGTCGGAGCCCAGCGTGGTCGAGGACGCGGTCATGAGACCCAACGTCATCGTGCTGCGCAGCCTCGGCAAGAACTTCGGCCTGCACGGCATCCGCTTCGGCTACATGGTCGCCAACCCCTCGCTCGCGGGCAGGGTCCGCTCGATGCTGCCGAAGTGGAACCTCAACTCCTTCGCGGAGACCGTGGTGTTCATGCTCAAGAACCACGGCAAGGAGTACATGGAGAGCCTGCACATGGTCCGCCGCGACCGGCTCGACATGGCCCGCCAACTCTCCGCGCTGCCCGGTCTGACGATCTACCCCTCGCAGGGCAACTTCCTGTTCGTACGTCTTCCCGTCGGCGCCGAGGGCACCGTGGTCCGGGACCGGCTGCTCACCGAGCACCGCATCCTGGTCCGCGAGTGCGGCAACAAGGTCGGTTCGTCCAGCCGCTTCCTGAGACTCGTCGTACGTCCCCAGACGGATGTACGCCGCCTGGTGGCCGGCCTGGAGCAGGTGCTCTACGGGGCCAGGCAGGAAGCAGCCGTACCCGAGCTGAGCAATGGGACCGGCTACGGCTCGGGCACGGCCATGGTGGACCGCCTCGTCGGCTCGACCAACGGGGCGGGCATGCAGGGGCTGGCCGCGCAGGCGAACGCGTGGCCCGGACAGCCCGCCCCGATGCCCCAGCCGGTGGCCGCCGCCGCCCCGCAGCCCAGCCTGCCGGCAGCTCAGCAGCCGCGGCCCGCCGTCGCGTCGCCCTACCCGGCCCAGCAGCCCGCCGCCGCCCCCGGCTATCCGGCCCCGCAGCAGCCCGCGGCGGCCCAGGCCTACCCCGCCGCCCCGCAGCCCGCCAGCTGGCCGGCCGCGGCCCAGAGCCCGGGTGCGATGCCGGCCCAGATGCCGCCCGCCGCCATGCAGGCCCCGTCGCCCGCCCTCCAGCCGGCCGGCCAGACCGGCATGCCCGGCATGGCGGGCGCCGCCTCCATGGGTGCGCAGGGCGGCCTGACGGCGGCCCAGGTCCGCGGCAGGACGCAGCCTGAACCACCCCCACCCCAGTCGTCGGGCAACGGCAACGGCTGGGGCGCCGTCGGCGCCATGCTGTACAACCAGGCCGGTTAGGCCACTCGTACCGCCGCGCGCCCACCTCGCGCGGCCGGCCTCCCCACAGGCCGGGCGGGACCCCCGCGGAGCAGGCCTCCCCACAGGCCGGCCGCGGGGATCCGCCCACGACCGAGGGCGCGGGCCGGGTGTCCGACAAGGCACTTGACGGGCGGTCACTTTGCGGAACGCACAGTCCTCCGACAGCATCCCTCCCTACGGTGCCGTGTTCATGACAGACACCCCCACGAAAGACTCGTCAGAGGCCCCTGTCGGGCGCCGGGCCGTGCTGATCGCCGCCGGCGCCTCGGCCGCGGCACTCGCCGTGGCCGCCGCGGCACCCGTCGCCCCCGCCCCCGTCACCGACCCGGCCCCCGCGGCCGCGGCCGTCTGCACCCTCACCAAGGAGATGACCGAAGGCCCCTACTACCTCGACGGCCAGCTCGTCCGCTCCGACGTCACCGAAGGCAAGGCGGGCGCCCCCCTCAAGCTGGTCCTCACCGTCGTCGACGACTCCACCTGCGCACCGATCGGCAACGCCCTCGTGGAGATCTGGCACTGCGACGCGCTCGGCGAGTACTCCGGCTTCGTCGGCAACAACGGCCACAGCGAGCCGGACGACGGCACGTTCCTGCGCGGCGGCGTCCTGACGAACGCCTCCGGCGTCGCGAACCTCACCACCGTCTACCCCGGCTGGTACCGGGGCCGCTGCGTGCACATCCACGTCAAGGTGCACACCGACGTCACCCTCACCTCCGACGGCTCCTTCACCGGCGGCCGGGAACTCCACACCGGTCAGCTCTTCTTCAACGAGACGATCACCACGGCGATGGCCAAGGTGTCCCCGTACTCCACCAACAAGGTCACCCGCACCACCCTCGCCCAGGACTCCGTCTACGACGACGGGGGCGCCTCCTCCGGCCTCCTGACCCTGACGGCCCTCGGCAGCGGCACCTCCGCCGGCTACACCGGCACGCTGACGCTCGGCGTCGAGACGAGCTGACCCGCACCTTCCCCCCACGGGAGCCGGGGGGGGGGGGGGGGCCCCCGCGGGGCCGCCCCCCCCCCCGCCCCCCGCGGCGACACCCCCCCCCGGCGGGGGCGTCTGACTCTCAC
>NZ_JBHYXD010000068.1:35323-49308 GCF_042751995.1 Streptomyces sp. NPDC059371
CGGCCCACCCCGCCACGCCGCCGCTCGGGGTCGCGACGAGCTCCCCCCCACCTCCCCCCCCCGGGCGGGGGGGGCGGCCCGCCCACCCGCGGCCCCCCCCCGGCCACGGCCATACCGGGTAATCCCCCCGCGCCGGGATCGTCATACGACCATCAAATGACCTGCTCGTGTGGACAATGGCCGCACCTTCCGCCGGTTCCCGGAGCCCACCGGGCGGCGGGGGGGGACCCCCGTCGCCGTCCCCCGGGAGAACCCGCATGGTGTTGAGCAGACGTACCTTCAGCGCACTCGCCGGTACCGCCGCCCTCGGCCTCTCGCTGAGCGGCAGCGGGAGCGACGAGGCGTGCGCGGCCGGAAGGGCGCCCCTCGCACCCACAGGACCCGCACCCGCGCAGCCCACGGCCGACGGCCGCAGACACACGGTCGGCTTCGACCGCTACTCGATGCTGATCGACGGCAGGCGTCTGGTGTTCTGGTCGGGCGAGTTCCACCCCTTCCGGCTGCCCAGCCCCTCCCTGTGGCGGGACGTCCTGCAGAAGATGCGGGCCCACGGCTACAACGCGGTCAGCGTCTACGTCGCCTGGAACTACCACTCCCCCGCACCCGGGGAGCACGACTTCACCGGGGTCCGCGACCTCGACCTCTTCCTGCGCACCGCCGCCGAGACCGGGCTGTACGTCATCCTGCGCCCCGGCCCATACATCAACGCCGAGGTCGACGCGGGCGGCTTCCCCGGCTGGCTGACGGCCACCCCCGGCGTCGCCCGCACCTCCGACCCCACCTATCTCCAGCACGTCGACGCCTGGCTGACCGCCGTCGACCGCATCGCCGCCCGCCACCTCCACACCGACGGCGGCGGCACGATCGTCCTCTACCAGCTCGAGAACGAGTACGACAACCATGTGACCGAGCCCGCGGGCCGCGACTACATGGCGCACCTGTACGCCAAGGTGCGGGCCGACGGCATCGACGTCCCCCTCTTCCACAACGACAAGGGCAGGAACGGCCACTGGGCCCCCGGCACCTTCGACACCGGCGGCGAGCGCGGGCGTTACCTGTACGGCTTCGACGGCTATCCCTCCCCCTTCAAGACACCGCCGGACTGGGGGTACTTCGGCCCCGGCGGCATGAAGGGCGGCTCGACCGCCAGCCCGGACACCCCCGGGTTCATCCCGGAGTTCGGCGGCGGCTGGTTCGACCCGTGGGGCGGCGCCGAGTTCGACGGCCGCGGATACGCCGAGTCCCGCCGGACCCGCGACGCGGCCTACGAGCGGCGCTTCTACCTCACCAACCTCGCCAACGGCATCACGCTCCACAACGTCTACATGACCTTCGGCGGCACCTCCTGGGGCTGGCTGCCCGCGCCGATCGTCTACACGTCGTACGACTACGGGGCCGCCATCGACGAGGCGCGGCAGCCGACCGGCAAGCTCGTCCCGATGCACCAGATCGGCCGGCTGCTGCAGTCGGTGCCCGATCTGGCCAAGCTCGACCGCGCCGAACCGCTCCCCGGCGACGACATGGGGGCGGGCCCCGGCATCAAGGCGTACCACCTGGTCAATCCGGACACCAAGGCGCGCTTCCACGTGCTGCGCAACGACTCCGCCTCCGACGCCGTCGCGACCGTGGCGCTCGCCGGAGCGAGTGTCGAGGTGCCGGTGCCCGGCCTCGACGCGCGGCTGCTCGCCGCCGGGATCGCCCTGGGGCGCCGGAAGCTGAGCTGGTCCACCGCCCAGCCGATGCTGTGGCTGGCCGCGGGACGGCAGGACATCGCCGTGTTCACAGGCCGGACGGGCGAGTCGACGCGCACCTGTCTGGAGGCGACGAGCGAGCCGAAGGTCACCGTGCTCGACGGGGACGCCGGGTACGGCTACGAGGACGGGGTCCTGCGCGTCGACGCCGTCCTCGACGGCATCACCCGGGTCCGGGTGGAGGGCGGCGGGGTCACGGCTCCCCTCCTGCTGCTGTTCGCCGACGACGAGAGCTCCCGCCTGCTGTGGCGCCACGACACCCCGTCGGGTCCGGTGCTGGTGCGCGGCCCGGCACTGCTGCGCACGGCCGTCCTGCGCGGTACGACCGTACGTCTCACCGGCGACACGGCGGGGCCGGCGGACCTGGAGGTGTGGGGGCCGCGCGGGATGACCGAACTCGTCTGGAACGAGCGCGCGTTGACGGCCCACGCCACCTCCTCCGGGAGTCTGCGGGCCGAGCGGCCGCTGGCCGGACCGGGCCGGGTGCGGCTGCCCGCGCTCACCGGCTGGCGCCGGGCCGAGGAGAACCCCGAGGCGGCTCCCGATCACGACGACACGGCGTGGCGGCCGGCGGACCGGACGACCTCGTACAGCGTCACGCCGGTACCCGCCGGGCAGCCCGTGCTGTTCGCCGACGACTACGGCTTTCACTACGGAGACGTCTGGTACCGGGGGCACTTCGCGGACGCGGGCGACGCGGACTCCGTCTCCCTGGCCTATGTCGCCGGTACCCAGGGGCTGTTGATGGCCTGGCTGGACGGCGAACCGCTCGGCACGCACCGGATGCCGGTGCCGGACAAGACGACCGTGCGCAAGGGCACCTGGGCGGCCACCGCCACCTTCCCCGTCCGGCCGCGGGAGCGGCGTTCCCATGTGCTGTCCGTCCTGGTCCGGCGGATGCAGCACGACGAGGACGGCAGGGCCGACGACACGCACAAGGCGGCCCGGGGCCTGACGGCCGTCACCTTCGCCGGGGCCTCCCCGGCGGTCAGCTGGCGCCTCCAGGGCGAGGGGGCCCCCGACCCGGTGCGCGGACCGCTCAACACCGGAGGTCTGCACGGGGAACGCCACGGCTGGCATCTGCCGGGTTTCGCGGACGGCGGCTGGGGGACCGTCGACTTCCCGCGCGCCGAGCCGCGCCAGGGCGTCACCTGGTACCGCACCGGCTTCCGGCTCGGTGTGGACAGCGGGGTGGACGCGTCGATCGGGCTCACCCTCACGGACGATCCGGCCCGCGCCTATCGTGTCCAGATCTTCCTGAACGGCTGGAACATGGGCCAGTACATCAACGACGTGGGCCCACAGCACACGTTCGTCCTCCCCAACGGGGTGCTGCGCACCCGGGGGCACAACACACTGGCCCTCGCGGTGCTGTCCGACGGGACCACGCCCGCGGGGCCCGGCCGGGTGGAACTGACGCTGCTGGGCAGCACGGCCGGAGGAGTACCGGTGACACCGGTCGCCTCCCCCGGCCCCGGGAGCGCGCAGGGAAGGGAGCCCTAGGCGAGCCTGATCACGTTCCAGGACAGCGGCTCCAGGACGGCGCTGAGCGTGCCGTCCCGGAGCGTGGTCCCCTCGACCGGGTGGGGGGTGACCCGCTCCTGGTCGTGCCGGCTGTTGACGGCGTCCGGGTCGGCGTCGGCGAGCGCGCTGTGCTCGACGACCGTCGTCACCCCCGTCCGCCGGAGGGCGACTTCGAGCGGCAGCGGCTCGGTCCGGCTGCGGTTGACGGCGAAGACGGTGACCGAGCCGTCCTCGGCGCGTACCGCGGTGGCGTGCAGCAGGTCCACCTCGCCGTACTTGCGGGTCTCGTACGTCGGTGAGTCCACCCGGACGTCGAGGACCTGCCCGCGCCCGTGGGCGGAGGCCTGCGCGAACGGGTGGAACGTCGTCTGCCGCCAGGCCGGGCCGCCCGGTTCGGTCATGATCGGCGCGATGACGTTGACGAGCTGGGCGAGGCAGGCGACGGCCACCCGGTCCGCGTGCCGCAGCAGCGCGATGAGCAGCGAGCCGAGGACGACCGCGTCCGTGACGGTGTAGACGTCCTCCAGCAGGCGCGGGGCCTCCTGCCAGTCCTGGACCGGGTGCGGGTCGGGCCGGCTCTGGTACCAGACGTTCCACTCGTCGAAGGACAGGCTGATCTTCTTCTTGGACTTCAGCCGGGCGCCCACGTGGTCGCAGGTCGCGATCACGTTCTCGATGAACGACTCGGTGTCGACGGCGGAGGCGAGGAACGAGTCCCGGTCGCCGTCGGTCTCCTCGTAGTAGGCGTGCAGGGAGATGTGGTCGACGAGTTCGTACGTCTCGGCGAGGACCGTCGCCTCCCACGCGGCGAAGGTGGACATGCCCTGGCCGGACGAGCCGCAGGCGACGAGTTCGAGGCCGGGCTCGATCTGCCGCATCGCGCGGGCCGTCTCGGCGGCGAGCCGGCCGTATTCCGCCGCGCTCTTGTGGCCGGTCTGCCAGGGGCCGTCCATCTCGTTGCCGAGGCACCACAGCCGGATGCCGAAGGGGTCCTTGTCGCCGTGCGCGATCCGCTGTTCGGAACGGGCGGTCCCCGAGGGGTGGTTGGCGTACTCCAGGAGTGCCAGGGCCTCGGCGACCCCGCGGGTGCCGAGGTTGACGGCCATCATCGGCTCGGCGCGCGGGCCGATCTTCCGCACGAAGCCGATGAACTCGCTGAGCCCGAAGCGGTTGGTCTCGGTGGACCGCCAGGCGAGGTCCAGCCGGCGGGGCCGCTCCTCGGCGGGGCCCACCGAGTCCTCCCAGTCGTAGCCGGAGACGAAGTTGCCGCCGGGGTAGCGGACGACGGTGACACCGAGCTCGCGGACGAGCTCCAGCACGTCGGTGCGCAGACCGTCGGCGTCGGCCGCCGGATGGCCGGGTTCGAAGACGCCGGTGTAGACGCAGCGGCCGAGGTGCTCGACGAAGGAACCGAAGAGACGGGGGTCGACCTCGCCGATGGTGAAGGCGGGATCGAGGGCGAAGCGGGCGGTGCGCATGGTGTCCTTTCGCGGTACCTGGGGACGGGATGCACTTCCCTCGCCGTTCGACACGCCGTTCGACATGTCGGATGCCGATCGCGAGGGCGAACGGGACCGTAGACAGGAAGCGCTTACCCGTCAAGGGTTCGCGTGAAAGGGGTTCGCGTGAAAGGGGTTCGCGTGAAAGGGGTTCGCGTGAAAGGCGGTGGCCGCGACGTGCGTCGGGGGCCGAAAGGCTCGCGTCCCCGCCCGGTGACCGTCGACCGGGCGGGGGCGCGCGGGCGTTCGGCTATCCGGCGAAATCCGGCTGCGGCAGACCCCTGCCCGCGCCGGGGACGACGAGCAGGGAGCCGGACATCGGGTGCGGCGCCGTGAGGCCCGTACGCGCGGTGGTGATGTACAGGTCGGTGAGGTCGGCGCCGCCGAACGCGCAGGCGGTGGGGCGCCGGACGGGCAGTTCGAGCACCCGGTCCAGCGTGCCGTCCGGTGTGTAGCGGCGGACCGCCCCACCGTCCCAGAGGGCCACCCAGACGCAGCCCTCCGCGTCCACCGTCAGACCGTCGGGGAATCCGTCCTCCACGGTGACGAACGGACGCCTGCCGACGGGCAGTCGATCGTCCCCGACGTCGAACACGTCGAACACGTCGACGCGGCGGGTCGGCGAGTCGATGTAGTAGACACGGCTGCCGTCAGGGCTCCAGCCCGTGCCGTTGCTGACGCTCACGTCGTCGAGGATCGGGCGGACCGTGCCGTCGGGGGCGATCCGCGACAGCGTGCCCCCGCCGGGCGCCTCGTCGTAGCGCATGGTGCCGCACCACAGGGAGCCGTCGGGCGCGACGGCGGCGTCGTTGGCGCGCCGGCCGGGCACGGGCTCCCGGTGCAGCCAGCGGAACGAGCCGCCGGCCGGTGCGGTCCCGGCTCCCGCCGGCTCCGAGGCTCCCTCCGGCCCGGCACCGGAATCTCCGGACCCCGCAGGACCGTAAAGACCCACGCCGTCACGGAGGTTGACGACCAGGCCACCGCCCGCGCGGGGCTTGGCCGCGCCCACGTGCTGCTCGGTGGCCAGCACCGTGCGGCGGCCGGAGACGGGGTCGTAGGTGTGGATCCGGGAGCCGAGGATGTCCACCCAGATGAGCCGCCCCGCCCTGGTGTCCCAGGTCGGGCCCTCGCCGAGCGCCGCGTGCGCCTGCACCGCGACCTCGACGGCGGTCACCGCACGTTCCGGTGGCCGAGCCGCTCGGACAGCTCCTCGGCACCCTTGACCGCGAGCTGCTCCAGTTCCGCGCGGCGCTCGTCGCTCCAGCGGATCATCGGCACGGAGATGGAGAGCGCGGCGACGACGTGTCCCGCCCGGTCCCGCACGGGGGCGGCGACACAGCTCACGTCCGGGTTGGACTCACGGCTCTCGACGGCGATCCCGCGCCGGCGGATCTCGGTGAGGGCCTCGCGCAGGGCGCCCGGCTCGGTGATGCTGTTCGGGGTCATCGCCACGAGGTCGGCGTCGTCCGGGACGCGTGAGGTGAGCTCCGGCTCGGAGAGGGAGGCGAGGAGCATCTTGCCGACGGAGGTGCAGTGCGCGGGAAGGCGGCGCCCGGCGGCCGAGACCATGCGCACGGCGTGCGTGGAGTCGACCTTCGCGATGTAGATGACATCGGTGCCTTCGAGGATCGCGACGTGTACGGTCTCGTCGCAGGTCTCGGCGACGGAACGGGCGACCTGCTGGCCCTCGGCCGCGAGGTCGAGCTGCTCGGCGTAGCGGCTGCCGAGCTGGTACGGGCGCACGCCGAGCCGGTAGCGTCCCGGCTGGCCGGGCACCTGCACGATGTACGACCGGGCGGCGAGCGTGGTCACCAGCTCGTGCACGGTGGTGCGCGGAAGCTGGAGCTTGCGCACGATGTCGGGGGCGGAGAGCGTCCCGTCCCCGTCGAGAAAGAGCTCCAGTATGTCCAGAGCCCGGGTCACGGCAGGTACGAGGCGTCCCACAGCCGGCCCCCTCCCTTTTGTTCGAAATTTCAACAGACGATCGGGATGACGAACACAGGCTAGTCATTCGCCCCGGGGCGGGCAATGGTTTGCGGGGCCGGGTGCGCGACCATGGAGCCCATGCCGGCCAGACGCCCCGCCACGCCCTTCACCCCGCTCGACTTCCAGCTCGTCCTGCTGCGCCGCATGGCCGACCACAACCCCGGCCCGGTCGAGGACGCCCGTCACGAGCTGGGCGTGTCCGTCGCCGACATGCGCGAGGCCAACCGGCGCTGGCAGGCGATGCTGCGCACCCCGCGGGCCCGCTCCGCCGCCACGCGCTACCGCTCGGTCCTCGGCGCCCCCGAGTCGGTGTCCGAGCGCCAGATCGGCGATCTGACCTGCGAGGCCCTGCGGTGGCCTGTGCCGTTGTGGCCCGGTCTGCGCTTCGAGGTCCTGCTCGCCCCGAACGGCGTCGCCTGGAACGAATGGCTGGTACGGGCCCCGGGCGCCCCCGCCCCGGCGCTGGAGACCCTGGAGGATCTGACCCCCTGGTGCTGCACGGTCGACGAGGTGGCCCGCGCCTTCG
Source organism: Streptomyces sp. NPDC059371 (assembly GCF_042751995.1). Lineage (NCBI taxonomy): Bacteria > Bacillati > Actinomycetota > Actinomycetes > Kitasatosporales > Streptomycetaceae > Streptomyces > Streptomyces sp. NPDC059371. The sequence continues at coordinate 42,610 of NZ_JBHYXD010000068.1, forward strand.
CCCCCGTCCGGCCCCTGGAGGGCACGGCCCCGACCCGGTGGGGTCTGGCGTTCACGGCGCCCGACGCCTCGGGCGTGCCGTACGCGTGCGCGGCGGAGTTCACCTGGGGGCTGCTGCAACGGGTGGGGATCAAGGGGCCCGTACCGGATCAACCCGAGGCTCCCGGCCGGTAGCGGCTTCTGGGATCCCGGCCGGCAGTGCGTGGAGTCTCAGGGGGCGGCGGCCTCGATGATCCGGTCCACGACGACGGGCAGCGACCCGGGGTGCAGCCACAGGAAGAGGTTCGGCTCGACGAGTTCCAGCTCCATCAGCCGGGGCTCGCCGTCCTCGCCGTCGACGAGGTCGACACGGGCGTAGAGCACCCGGTCCCCGCCTCCCGGAATGGCGGCCAACGCCTTTTCGGCGACGGCCACTTCGGCCGCGGTCGGCTCCCAGACCTCCAGGCGCGGGTGGGGCGTCTTGTCCGCGTCGTAGGGGGTCCCCGGCTCCAGCACTGCTCCCTTGCGACTGGCGTGCAGCAGCCGTCCGCCGAAGAACTGGAGCGCCCGCTCGCCCCGCACGTCGATGCCGGTCACGTAGGGCTGGACCATGGCGGTCAGCCCTTCGGCGTGCATCCGGGCGAGCTGCGCGAGGGCCGTCTCCCGCTCCTTCGGCGTGTACCGGGCGGCGTAACGCGCCCCCGCCCCCGCCGTTGGCTTCACGACGAACTCGTGCCCGCCCGGCAGGTCGACCGGGTCCCCGGGCGCGAGATACCGGGTCGGCACCACCGGCACCCCCGCGTCCGCCAGGTCACCGAGGTACCGCTTGTCCGTGTTCCATCGCACGACCGGCGCCGGATTCATCAGCCGGGTGAGCCCCGCGCACCGCTCGGCCCACCCCACGAACTCGGCCACGCGCCGGCTGTAGTCCCAGGTCGACCGGATCAGCGCCAGGTCGAACCCCGCCCAGTCGATCGCGGCATCGTCCCAGTGCACGATCTCCGCCACCGCCCCGGCGTCCTCCAGGGCTCCCCTCAGCACGGGCAGGTCCCGGTCCGCGCCGGGCTCCTCGCCCGGGTCGTAGGTGACGAGCGCGATACGGGCCACAACGGACTCCATCCTCGTACGACACCGGCACGGCACCGGCGCACGGCCCCGGACGCACCCCATCGGTACGCCGTCCCGGGCCCCGCCGCAGGCTAACAACCTCCCGTGCTCCCGGTCCGGGCCACACTTGACCTTCACCAAGGGGCAGGGCCCAGCATCGGTGACGGAACGAGGAACCGGACCCGGATCCGAGCCGCGTACGGCCCGGTTCGGCTCGGGCACGGGAGCGATGGGGTGGACGCGTGGACATGCTGACGATCGGGGCTTTCGCGAAGGCCTCCCGGCTGTCGCCCAAGGCACTGCGGCTCTACGACGAACTGGAACTGCTGCGCCCCGCCCGGGTGGACCCCGGGACCGGGTACCGCTACTACGCGGCCGAACAGCTCGGCCAGGCCCGGCTGGTGGCGTGGCTGCGGCGGCTCGGCATGCCGCTCGCCAGGATCCGGCGGGTGTGCGCCCTGCAACCGGGGCCGGCCGCGCGGGAGATCGGCGCGTACTGGGCCGGGGTCGAGGCCGAGACGGCCGCCCGCCGGGATCTGGCCGCGTTCCTCGTGGACCAACTGTCACCGTCCCCAGGGAAGGAAACCACCATGCTGGAACTCCGTTGCTCCGCTCTCACCGACACCGGTCTGGTCCGCGAGGCGAACCAGGACAGCGTCCACGCGGGCGCCCGCGTCCTCGCGGTCGCCGACGGCTGCGGGCCGGGCGGCGCACCCGCGAGCACGGCGGCCGTACGGGCCCTGACGTTCCTGGACGACGAGCCGCTGTCGGCCGGTGGCGTGCTCAACCTGCTGGAGGACGCCGTCGAGGGCGCGGCGCAGGCGGTGGCGGACCTGGTGCCCCGGCACGCCACGGCGGGGGCGCCTGACGGCGGCGGCACCGGCAGCACGCTCACGGCCCTGGTGTGGACCGGCTCCCGGCTCGCGCTCGTCCACATCGGGGACTCCCGGGCCTATGTGCTCCGCGACGGCGGGCTGTTCCGGATCACCCACGACCACACGGTGGTCCAGTCGATGATCGACGAGGGCCGCCTCACCCCGGAGGAGGCGGCCACGCATCCGCAGCGCGCCCTGCTGCTCAGGGCGCTGGGCAGCGCCGCGTCCGTACCGGATCTGCGGCTTCAGGACGTCCGGCCGGGCGACCGTTATCTGCTGTGCTCGGACGGCCTGTCCACCGTCGTGCCGGACGAGGGGATCGAGCGGCTTCTGGCGTCGGCGCCCGATCCCGACACGGCCGTCCGGGCCCTGGTCGGAGCGGCGAACGACGCGGGCGGGCCGGACAACATCAGCTGCGTGGTCGCGGATGTGGTCGAGGCGGCCCGTCCGGCCGGACTCCGGTTCGGATAGGACCCGTCCGGGCGGACTTCGATTCGGTCCGTGTCCGTCCGGGCGGGCTCCGGTGCGGTCCGTGTCCGTCCGGGCGGGTTCCGGTGCGGTCCGGGTCTGTTCGGGCGGGTTCCGGTGCGGTCCGGGTCTGTTCGGGCGGGTCTGCGGGTCAGTCCTGGGGCCTGCGGTAGCCGAGGGAGGCCTCGATGGCGCGGCTCACCGGGTCGACGGGGGCGTGGTCGGCGGGGCCGGTCACCCAGGAGCGGAAGACGCTCGCCAGTTGCAGGCCGAAGGCCTCGGCCTGCGCCTCGTCAGCCTGACGCGAACCGTCCCGGGCGGCGACGGCACGCGCGACCTCCTGCCGGAACGGCGTCGCCCGCGGTCCGGGTTCGTGCCAGCGGGAACGGTCCGAGACGGCAGCGCGCGCCACGGCCGTCGCCCCGTCCACGTGGTGGTCGCGGTGGCCTTCCCTCATGTGCCACAACTCGTGCCCGAGGATGACGAGTTGCTGCACCGTCTCGGCGCGCTCCTCGACGACGACGAGGTCGAAGTCGCTGAACTCCATCCACAGACCGGTGACTTCGATCTCGTCGGGGAAGCGCTCGAAGCGGAGCTGGACCGGACGGCCGCCCCGGCGCCGGCTCATCTCCTCGCAGAGGGCCCGCGCCAGCTCCCGCATGTCGACGGGCGTATCGATCCTTCTCCGCAGTACCCGGCCGAGTTCCACCGCCAGCGCCCGCATCTCGGAGCGGGCTCCGCGCGGACGCAACGCCGCCACGAACCTTCCGACGGAGCCGGCGGGCTTCGTCGTCATCGCTCCGCCTCCTCACCGTCCGGCAGGACCTCGGGAAGGTGCGGCGGGGACTCACTCACCAAAGGTCTCCCGGCAGTTGACTCGTCAAGTTGTGACGCGAGCCCGACACTACGTGTCCGGGTCCGTCCACGCCACGGTTCCCCGGCGATCGTTCCCCGTTTCGCGGCGATCCTTACGGAGCCTGCGCTCCCCCTCCACGTCCTCGGCGCGATCGCGCGGCCGACCGCCCGGTCCGGGATTCCGATCGTGTAGGAAGAGCGTGTCCCTCCCGGTGAAGTCCTCTCGGCAAGGAGTCCTCGTGTTCTCCCTCTTCCCGGCCCTGGTGGGCGGCTCGGTCGCGGACCGCTCCGCGCTGCGCTTCGGCGATCGGTCCCTGACGTACGCGGAACTGGCCGCCTCGGCGCAGGCACTGGCCGCGCGGCTCGACGGCGCCGGGAGGGTCGCCGTCTGGGCCACGCCGGCCCTGGAGACGGCCGTGGGTGTCGTCGCCGCGCTGCTCGCCGGGGTGCCGGCCGTGCCGCTGAACCCGAGGTCGGGGGAGACGGAACTCGGCCACATCCTGGGCGACAGCAGGCCGTCCCTGGTGCTCGCGGCCCCGGACGACCGGCTGCCCGCGCCGCTCGGGGCGCTGGAGCGCGTGGACGTGGAGGTGAACGCCGAGGCGTCGGCGACCCGAGCGGAGTCGGAGGCGGGCGCGGGGGCCGGGGCAGGCGCCGGGGCCGGGGGCGGGGCAGGCGCCGGGGGCGGGGGCGTCGCGGGCGCGAGGGCCACCGGCTCCGGCTCCGGCTCCGGCGCGGTCACCGACCCCGCCGCCCCCGCCCTGATCGTCTACACCTCCGGCACCACCGGCCCGCCCAAGGGCGCGGTCATCCCGCGCCGGGCGATCGCCGCCACCCTGGACGCCCTGGCCGACGCCTGGCAGTGGACCGGCGACGACGTGCTGGTGCACGGCCTGCCGCTGTTCCATGTGCACGGGCTGATCATCGGCATCCTGGGCCCGCTGCGGCGCGGCGGGTCCGTGCGGCACCTGGGCCGGTTCAGCGCGGAGGGCGTGGCGAGGGAGCTGGGCGCCGGGGCGACCATGCTGTTCGGGGTGCCGACGATGTACCACCGGCTCGCCGAGGCGCTCGGCGAGGACCCCGGGCTCGCCAAGGCGCTGGGCGGGGCGCGGCTGCTGGTGTCGGGCTCGGCGGCGCTGCCCCTCCACGACCACGAGCGGATCAGAGCCGCGACCGGGCGGGGGGTCGTCGAGCGGTACGGCATGACGGAGACCCTGATGAACACGAGCGTCCGGGCCGACGGGGAGGTCCGCCCCGGCACGGTGGGCGTGCCGCTGCCCGGCGTCGGTCTGCGGCTCGTCGAGGAGGACGGGACGGCGATCGCCTGGTACGAGGCCGACGGCACACCGGCCGGGGCGTACGACGGCGAGAGTGTGGGCGAGATCCAGGTGCGCGGGCCGAACCTCTTCACCGAGTACCTGAACCGGCCCGACGCCACCGCCGCCGCGTACACCGCCGACGGCTGGTTCCGCACCGGCGACATGGCGGTTCTCGACCCCGACGGGTCGGTCCGTATCGTCGGCCGCAAGGCCACCGACCTGATCAAGAGCGGCGGTTACAAGATCGGCGCGGGCGAGATCGAGAACGCGCTCCTCGAACACCCCGGGGTGCGCGAGGCCGCCGTCGCCGGGGAGCCGGACGCCGACCTCGGTGAGCGCGTCGCGGCCTGGATCGTCCCCCTCGACCCCCAGGAGCCGCCGTCCGCGGACGAGTTGGCCGACCATGTGGCCCGGCGGCTCGCCCCGCACAAACGGCCGCGCACCGTGCGCTTCCTGGAGGAGCTGCCCCGCAACGACATGGGCAAGATCCTGAAGCGGGAGCTGCCGCGTGACTGAACGGATCTCGGCCCGCGAGGCCATCGCCCTGGTCACCGACAGCTTCGCCGAACTCCACTCTCCCGAAGGTGAGTTCCCGCCCGACGGCCCGCTCTCCTGGAAGGGGTACGGCGACGCGCGGGCGCGCGCGGCGGCCCGTACCGGCGAGGAGGAGTCCGTCGTCTGCGGTACCGCGACGTTCGGGACGGCGAGCTTCGGCACCACGATCGACGGCAGGGATCCGCTCGGTCCGGTCACCGCCGTCCTCGTCGCCTTCGAGTTCGGCTTCCTCGGCGGTTCCCTCGGCGAACGCACCGGGGACCGTCTGGAGGCGGCCTACGACTACGCCCGTACGCACCGGCTGCCGGTCGTCTCGCTCGTCGCCACGGGCGGCAGCCGGATGCAGGAGGGCATGCTCGCGCTGACCCAGCTCCAGCGGGTGGCACGGCAGTCGGCACTCGTCAGGGATGCGGGGCTCGCGCAGGTCGCGGTGCTGCGGGACCCGACGACGGGAGGGGGCTGGGCCACGCTCGGCGCGGGCGCCGATGTGACCCTGGCACTGCCGGGCGCCCAGGTCGCCTTCGCGGGCTCCCGGGTCCGCCCGCCCGACGCGGACCCGGCCGCGTACACCGCCGAGGCGCAGGTCGCGGCGGGCTCGGTCGACGCCCTCGTACCGACGGACGGGCTGCGGGAGGCGCTCGCCCTGTGGCTGGACCTGCTCACCCGGCCCGCCGTCGGGGCGGCGCCCGTCCCGGCCGCGCTGGGCGAAGCGACCGACCCGCCCGCGACGGGCTGGGAGGCGGTGCGGCGCGCCCGGTCCGCCGAACGTCCGCGCGCCGAGGCCTACTTGGACGCATATTTCACCCGCCGGGCGGCGATCGGCGGCGACCGTTGCGGCGGCACCGACGACGGTGTGCTGTGCGGCTTCGGCCGCGCGCACGACGGGCGGACCGTCGCGTACGCCGCCCAGCGCGGGACCCCGACCCGTCCCGCCGGATACCGCACGGCGGCCCGGCTGGTGCGGATGGCGGGACGGCTCGGCATCCCGGTCCTGACGCTGGTGGACACCCCGGGCGCCGCGAACGACGCGCTCGCCGAGCGGCAGGGGGCCGGTTCGGCGATCGCGGACCTGTTCGCGGCGGTCGCCACGGCCCGGACGCCCGTCACCACGCTGGTGATCGGAGAGGGCGGCTCGGGCGGTGCGCTGGCTCTGGCCGCTCCCGGCAACACCTGGGCCACGCCGGACAGTTACTTCTCCGTCATCGCGCCGGAGTCGGCGGCCGCGATCCTCAAGCGGCCCGCCGACGAGGTCCGGGCGACGGCCGCCCAGCTCCGGGTACGGCCGCAGGACCTGCTGAACCTGGGAGTGATCCGGGGCATCTCGCCGCACCGCCCCTGAGGGCGAACGGACGGCGGCCGCCGGCTCCTCACTCCCGGGAGGACCCGACGGCCGCCTGCTCACACGGGCGCCACGACGGTGGCCGCCCGCTCTCCGGGCCGCCATCGCGGTGGCGGCCCGGAGGGTACCGACCGGGCGGCGGCCTCCCGCCCCCGGCGGCCCCCCACCCCCCCTCCGCACACCGGTCACCCACCGCCCGGATG